>NZ_JBHYIK010000028.1:0-47965 GCF_042739735.1 Amycolatopsis sp. NPDC059027
CCGCGGCGCCGATCCGCTGCCCGCCCCCTGACTTCTGCCGTTCGGTCCGTGAAGGCCTCCTTACCGGCGCGCAACGCCGGTAAGGAGGCCTTCACGGCTTTCCGGGCTCCAGCGAGAGTCCACAAGGGACACTCCGCGCGGGGAGGTGGCTGGCACGTCCTGAACGACGCGGTCGGGACGCTCAACGTCTCGTACGCGTCGTTCGCGGCACTGCTCCCACACAGATATTGCCGAGGGACGCCTTCAGTGCGCTCAACGCACCGAGGGACGCCCCCGTCGCACCCAACGCACCAAGGGCGTCCCTCGGTGCCTCCCGCCCGCAATGTGAACGTTCGCGCCATCGGCTCGGCGGCCCCGTCGCGCGCGCTTTTGTGACGACGGTGAGTATCGCCGCCGCGGGCACCCGAACGTGCGACACAAGAACGCGGATTTCCGTTGCACAGCAAGGAAAACCGGCGTGCCGGCGGTTAGGCTGGGCCGATGAGCGAAACCGATCTCCGGGAATCCGTCGCGGGATTGTTCGACCGGTCTTCGGAGACCTACGACGCGGTCGGCGTCGAGTTCTTCCCCGTTTTCGCACGGCAGTTGCTCGAAGACGTCGATCTCCGGCCCGGCGAGCACGTCCTCGACGTCGGCTGCGGCCGCGGCGCCGTGCTCTTCCCCGCCGCCGAGCGCGTCGGCCCGCAGGGACGGGTGACGGGGATCGACCTGTCACCCGGGATGATCGAACGCACCGCCCACGACATTCGCGAGCGGAACCTGACCAACGTCACCGCCGAGGTCATGGACGCCCAGGAACCCGCGCTACCGCGCGCGAGTTTCGACGTCGTGCTCGCTTCGGCGGTGGTGTTCTTCCTGCCGGACCCGGTCGCGGGGCTGCGGGCCTGGCACGGGCTGCTGAAGCCGGGCGGGCGGCTCGGGGTGACGCTGTTCGGGGGCAACGATCCCCGCTGGTCCGGGGTCGAGCGGGTGTTCCGGCCCTTCGTGCCGCCCGCGATCATCTGGGCGATGGTGAACCCGGAAAGTCCCGTGGTTTCCCCGGAGAACTTCGAACGCGCGCTCGGCTCCGCGGGCTTCACCGCGACCTCCTCGGCGACCCGGGAACACCCGATTGTCTTCTCCGGCCCGGAGCAGTGGGTCGACTGGTCACTTTCCCATGGCCAGCGCGCGTTCTGGGAGTTCGTGCCGGACGAACTACAGCAGCGGGTGCGCTCCGAAGTCCTCGACGAACTCGACCGGCTTCGTGAGCCCGACGGCCGCATCGTGATGCGCCAGGTCGTGCGCTACACCCTCGCGCGGCGCGGCTGACCGGGCCGCGCATCGGATCACCAGGTGAGTTCCTGACACCGGCGCGCACTCTGTGGAGCTTCGACCTGCAACGTCGCATGCTCGATGGAATACCGGTCGGCCAGGAGGTTCCGCGCCTCGGTGAGGACGTCCGACTGTTCCGCCGGGGACGCCACCGTCAAATGCGCCGAAGCGACCTCCATTCCGGAGGTGAGCGTCCAGACGTGCAGATCGTGGACGTCGGAAACCCCGGGCAGCGCGGCGAGTTCGGCGCTGATCGCGGCGACGTCCACCCCGTGTGGCGCGTGCTGGAACAGGATCCGCAGCGCACGGCGGGCGAGCGTCCAGGTGCGCGGCAACACGAACAGGCCGATCGCCACGCCGATGATCGGGTCCGCGTACCGCCAGCCGGTCAGCAGCGTGATCAGCCCGGACAGCAACACTCCGACGGAGCCGATGAGGTCCGCCAGCACTTCGAGGTAGGCACCGCGGACGTTGAGGCTCTCCCGCGCGCCGGCCCGCAGGACGAGGAACGACACGATGTTCGCCACCAGTCCGGCCGCCGCGGCGAGCAGCACCGGCAGGCCGGGCACCGCGGGCGGGTCGGAGATCCGGCCGATGGCCTCGACCAGGACGTACCCTGCGACGCCGAACAGCAGCAGCGCGTTCGCGAGCGCCGCGAGCACCTCGGCGCGGTAGAGCCCGAACGTCCGGCTGAACGTCGGCCCGCTGCGCCGGGCGAGCAGGATCGCGGCCAGCGCCATCCCCACGCCGAGCACGTCGGTGAACATGTGCGCCGCGTCGGAGATCAGCGCGAGCGAGCCGGTCGCGAACCCGACCACGACCTCCAGCACCATGAAACCGGCACCGATCGCCAGCGCCACGACCAGCCCGCGGACGTAGCGCCCGGACGCGCTCGCCGTCGCGGTGGCGTGTCCATGACTGTGCCCGTGTCCGTGGCCCATCGTCCAGCCTCCGCTCGCGTATGGCCGCATGCGCATACCGCTAAGAAAGGTAACCCTAACCTCGGCTCCTGCACGGTACCGGAGAACGCCACTCCCGCCCTATCCCCCAGGCGAGGCGATCCCACGCTGTGGCGTCACGCACAGCCGCCCCGGCCGGTCAGCGCAGGCGGTGCATCCGCGCGAGCAGCCGTGCCTGTTCGCGCTTCAGGGACTCGAAAGAGGTCCGCATGTAGGCGTCCAGCTCCGCACGCGGGAAATCACCGGCGATCGACACATGATCGTCGAACCGGACGGAATCGAACCCGTCTTCCTGCCAGCGGGCGACGAGAGGCTCGTAGCAGACGACGTGAGCGCACAGCGCCTTCAGCGGCTCGGGGATGGTGTCCTCACGCAGCAGGTCGGCATGGGACACGACCGTCTCGACCATGCGCCGGTTGAGCGGCATGAAGACCGTCGACATCCACAACCGCCAGGTAGCGGCCTGCTCCTCGGTGGCGACGTCCGACCTGACCCACACGACCCCGTACCGGCCGGAGAACTTGTTCCAGGCCCGGTCCACGGCCTCCGCCTGCGCGTAGAGCGGTCCGTAGAGTTCGCTGAGCTGACGGTTGACCCGCTCCAGCCGATCCTTGCGGCGCGCCAGGCGCAGATTCGTCAGATAGGTCGCTCCGTAACCGGTCGCGGCCACGAACACGGTGACCACCAACGGGACCACGACACTCAACTGCACGAACGCCAACGCTACCGTTCCGTGGACGCGAAGCCGATTCGAGCGCGCTGCTCCGCGTAAGGCACCCGGCGAGACACCCATGCGCGGGTATGCGCTAGGCTTTGCTCAGCAACGAGACGCCCTCGTAGCTCAGGGGATAGAGCACTGCCCTCCGGAGGCAGGTGTCGCAGGTTCGAATCCTGCCGAGGGCACTCGACCGGTGGCGAGCTGTGCTCGCGGAGAGCGCTTGCCTCGCCGGTCTCGTCATCCCTTGCGGGGTGCAACCCCGCACCCGCCCGGAGGCTACGCCCCGGACCCCAGCAGTGGTCACCTCGGTCCTGCACGCTCCGCAAACGAACACGTTCACCCACGGATGAATCGCGCTCGCGGAACGCGCTTGCCTCGCCGGGGCTCGCCATCCCCTGCGGGGTGCAACCCCGCACCCGCCCGGAGGCTACGCCCCGGACCCCAGCAGTGGTCACCTCGGTCCTGCACGCTCCGCAAACGAACGTGCCCGCACTGGCGGGTGGAGCGGCGCCGGGCGAGCGGTCGTCAGTGCGCGATGAAATACCGGATCGGGGACGGGATCTCGAGGGCGCCGGAAGGGGTCCGGTACTGCGCCGCCTCGTCGGCGATCGTCTCCGCCACCGCCTCCCGCCGGTCCTCCGGCATCGTGTCCCACATCATCCGCATGCCGTGGGTCCAGGTCCACCGGACGAACTGCTGGGGCGACTCCGCTCTGAGCAGTACGTCCTCCACGTGGACGCGGACATCGGCGAAACCGGCTCGCCGCAGGTCCGCCTCCGCCTTGGCCGCCCCGCCGAAGGCCTCCTCCTGCGGGTACACCCGTGGCGAAACCGAGTAGCGGGCGCTCGCTTCGGCGATGGAGCGCAGGCCGAACACCCGGGCCTCGGGCTCGGTCACCGTCGCCGGGGCGCACACCGCCAGCCTGCCGCCGGGTGCCAACAGCCGCCGGTACCGCCCATAGGCGTTTTCCAGGTCGGGAACCATGTGCACGCTGTTGCTGCCGATGACGGCGTCGAAGTAGCCGGGCGCGAAACCCGGCTGGGAACCGTCCATCACGGCGACGACCGCGCCGCGGGCGTGCCGCCGGCGCAGTTCGGCGGCGGTGCGCTCCACCATGGCCGCCGAGACGTCGATCCCGACGACCTGCCCGGTGTCACCGACCGCGTCGGCGGCGGCGAACAACGCCGCGCCACGACCGCATCCGATGTCCAGCACGTACTCCCCCTCTGCGAGTCCCGCCAGTTCGACGAGTCTCCCGGCCACCGGCTGGAAGTACTCGACGCCGTTCTGGTCGTAGGACTCGGCCACCGTGTCGAAGGTCGACCGCACGGCCGCGTCGGGGGAAGTTCGGTTCATTGCTCGTTCCCTCCGCAGTTTCCGGGATTCGGTTTCCGGGGTTCAGGCGAAAGTCAGCATGGCCACGCCGCCCATCACGACGAGCGAGCCCGCGACTCTGCGGTGCAGCTGTTGCTCACCGAGGAAGTACCACCCGCCCAGCACGGCGGTGACGATGCTGAGCTCCTTGACCGGCGCGATGACGCTGACCGGCGCCAGCCGGATCGCGAACAGGACCAGCACATAGGCGGCCGGGACAAGGACGCCGACCAGCAGGATGTTCCGCCAGTGCCCTGCCCACAGTTCCCGGAGCCGCCGGATCCGGCTCAGCGCGACCGGCGAGAGCACCAGGACCTCGCCGACCGAGACGCCCCAGAACACCAGCAGCGGTGAGATCCCGAAGCCGCTCACCACGTGCTTGTCCCACAACGTCGCCACCGCGTTGGCGAGGCCGATGAGCAGGCCGAAACCCAGCGCTGCCAAGGTAGCCGCCCTGTTCACCGGCGCCGGGGACCGGTCGACGGTGATGACCAGCACGCCGGCGATCACCGTCGCCGCGCCGAGCAGAGCGAGTACTCCCGGGCGTTCGCCGAGCACGAGCACCGCGGCGGTGATCGCGAAAACGGGTGCGGCACCACTGGAGAGCGGATACACCACCGAAAGCTCGGCGGTGCGATAAGCCCGTTGCAGCAACAGGTAATAGCTCAGCTGGAGACAGGTGCCCACCGCGGCCGACACCGCCCATCTGCCCAGGTCCACCGGCCCGCCCAGCAGGAGCGTGCCGAGTCCGAGCGGGAGCACCACCACGCTGCCCACCGCCATGTAGGAGAAGACGAACAGCGTCCCCGACGCACCCATCCGCTTGGCCACGACGTTCCACCCCGCGTGCGCGAACGCCGCGACGAGCACCAACAGCACGGCAACGACGATCACGCGGCACCTTTCCCATGACTCTCGACGGAATCGGGCATCCAAGCGTCCTGCGCCCCCAGCAGGCGCGGCCGGCGCGGCCGATCACCGCGGACGATGAACCGCGCCGGCCGCGCTGTGACTACACCGCGATCAGGTCGTAAACACCGGCGGACGGGCTCAGCGCCCGGTCCGAGACCCATTCACTGCGGTCCGACACCCAGTTCGCCCGGTCCGAGACCCAGTTGGCCCGGTCGGAGAACCACGTGCTCCGGTCCGACACCCAGTTCGCGCGGTCGGAAACCCAGTTCGCGCGGTCCGAGACCCAGTTGGCCCGGTCCGCTACCCAGTTCATCTCCATGTTCCCTCCTTTCCTGGCTCGAAGAGAAATGCCCGGACGGCGCGGCCGCCCGTGACAGGACATCCGGGAGGCGTGCCCTGCGACACGTGCCACCCGGCGGGCACGAACACCTGTGACTCCACAATGGACGAACGGATATCCGACCTGACTCCGACGGTTTACCCTCGATCGCCCCAGTCGCCGGTAGATCGCGCCAAACCTTTTGTAGCATCACGGTCAAGCGTTCTTCAATGGTCCATCGGTGCCCGGTTCTGTCGCGCTCTGTTCCTATCGGGACCGCACGGCACCCGAACGGACCTCGTTCCACGACACCGTGATCACCTTCTCGTACACGCGTACGAGATCTCGTTTTCCCTTTCACAGCAACGGTTTCAAATCCTGTCGAGAGACAGGAACACCTTGATCGGTAAGCGCGTTCAGCTAAATTGATCTTCCACCCGATCGGCGGATTTCACCTTCCGTAAACCTTTGGTCCAATGAAGAGGATTAACTCTCACCGGTGTCACTGGGCGGACTCGGCACCGGCTCCAGTAAATGACTTCATGAGGAGCGCTATGCCTTCCTGCACGAATGTGCTCGTCACCGGCGGCGCGGGTTTCATCGGCCGCAACATGATTGCCCAGATGGTTCTGGACGGCTACACGATCACGGCACTGGACAACTACAAGATCGGCGGGAAGGAGTTCCTCGCCGACGAGATCCGTGACCAGGTCAACTGGGTCGAGGGCGACTCCCGCGACTACGGGCTCATCGCCGAGCTCACCAAGGGCAAGGACGGGGTGATCCACCTGGCCGCGCCCTCGTCCTTCCTGATGTACGAGGAGGATCCGACCGACGGGGCCTCGGTCACCACCCAGGGCTTCCTCAACATCCTGGAAGCCGTGCGCCGCAACGACGTCGGCAAGCTGGTCTACGCCAGCACGAGCGCGGTGTACGAGGGCAATCCGGTTCCCTACACCGAGGACATGACACTGGCCCCGCCGGATCTCAAGGCGCTGTCGAAGAAGTGGAACGAGGAGGCCGCGAGGCAGTACTCGGACCGGTACGGGATCACCGCGATCGGGCTCCGGCCGTTCAGCGTCTACGGGCACGACGAGTTCAGCAAGGGTGGCTACGCGAACGTCATCTCGCTGTTCGTCTGGGCGGCTCTGAGCGGGAAAACGCCGGTCGTGTGGGGAAACGGCCAGCAGACCCGTGACTTCATCTACGTCACCGACGCGGGACGCGCCTTCCAGCTCGCGCTGGAACAGGATCTCAAGACCCAGGAGTTCAACGTCGGCACCGGTCTGGAGACGACGTTCAACCGTGTCCTGCATCTCGTCGGCGCCGAACTCGGCATCGAATTCACTCCGCAGTACGTACCCACCCCGATCGCCATCTACGCGGAACGGCTCTGGGCGGATACGCGCGCGGCGGAGAACATCCTCGGCTTCCATCCTTCGGTCACCGTGGAAGAAGGTGTCCGGCGGGTGATCGAGTCGGCGAAGGCGGCTCAAGACCGCTGGCCCGAGCTGGGGAAGCAGCAGATGTACTTCGAGACCCTGCCCCGCCACTGAACCAGCACCGGGTGCTCCGACGGACGGGAACGACAAGGGATGAAACGCGTACTGGCGCTGACCGACGCGCCCGACGACGTCAGGATCTTCTGCCAGGACAGCGAACTGCTGCTGTTCCGGATCGAGCAGATGCCGGCGAGCCGGCACAGCTTCGCATTCTTCGAGCAGGTGTACCAGAGACTGCGGGAAGCGTGCGACCTGTCCTCTGTGGACCTCGTGATCGCCGAGTACACCGAAGCGTTGCCGCTGCTGTACCTGATGCGGCGTGACGGGTACTCCTGTCCGGCGCTGATCATCCCGCACACCAACCCGTATCCGCTCAACATCCTCTCCCAGCTGTTACTGGTGGCCGAAACCGCGCATCCCGGCGACCTGGTCATCTGCGGCTCGACCAACGCGGCGGCCGCCTACGAGCGGGTCGCCGGGATCCCGGCACGCAACATCTGCACGTTCGGCATCAAGAACATCTACCGGCCGGGGGACAAGGCCGCCGCCCGCGCACGGCTCGGCCTCCCCGCCGGCAGGCCGATCCTGGCCTACACCGGCAGGTTCATGGCCGACAAGGGCATCGGCCCGCTGCTGGAGGCCTACCACGGACTGCGCCGCCGGATCCCCGAGGCGCTGCTGGTCATGTCGATGACCCATGTGGACACCGTGCTGTACAACCAGCTCGCCGCCCGGCTCGAACACGTCGTGCAGTTCCAGCGCCTCGAACGGCGGGACACGGTGAACCTCTACAACGCCGCCGATCTCTACGTGTCCGGCGCCACGAGCATCTTCGAAACCTACGGCAAGGCCCCGCTGGAGGCGATGGCCTGCGGCATTCCGGCGGTGGTGCCCCGGTGGGACGGCTTTCCCTACTTCGTCGGCGAACACAACGGCGCGCTCGCCGACGTCGACTACTGCGAAGAACCGCAGAGCAGCCCCTTCGACTTCGCCAGGGTCCGGGCAGGCGACCTCGCCGACCAGTGCCATCGGGTGCTGGAACACGGACCGTTGCGCGACTACCGCGTCCCGGCGTGGGCGACCTACGACGAGACGATGCGTGTCCTGCGTGACGTCGTCGGCGAACTCACCGAACATCCCCGGCGGATCACGCCCGCGCCCGGCACGGCGGAACTGCGCCAGGAGCGCTATTCCCCTGCCGTACGCGCGTTTCTCGGGCACTACCGGCTGAACACGGTGGCGGATCTCGTCACCAGGACCACCGAGCTGGGCCTGATCGACCGGCGTGATCCCGGCGACCCGGCCATCCTGCGCGGCCTTCACGACGAGATCTTCCGGATCATGGACGCCGACCCCGGCCGGGCCGAGAACACCGAGACAACCGGGGTGGTGGCGGGATGACCACCGCCGAAGCCCTTGCCGCGCAAGGCGGCGAGTACGCGTCGCTGGTGAGCTGGTGGGCCAGGATGCGCGAGGAGAAACCGGTTTCCCACGATCCGGAGCTGGGCAACTGGCACGTGTTCCGCTACGCCGACGCCGTCCGGATCGTCGGTGACCACGAGACGTTCTCCTCGGACCTGCGTTCGGCCGTCCGTCAGCCCGAGCAGTTCGCGATCGTGGCCAAGGGCGCGTTCAACGGTTTCGACCCGCCCGAGCACACGAAACTGCGAAGCCTGGTCCGGGGCGCGCTCACGCCGAGGATGATCGCCGGGCTCGGCCCGAGGATCACCGCGATCGCCGAGGAGCTGCTCGACGCGCTCGCCGGGAAGGACCAGGTCGAGCTGGTCGCCGACCTCGCCTATCCGCTGCCGCTGATCGTGATCGCCGAACTGCTCGACATTCCGCTGGCCGACCGGCACCGGTTCCGTGCCTGGGCCGACGCGTTGTTCTTCCAGGGCCGCGGCGACGAGCCGGTGGTCGTGGCGACCGAGGAGATGCTGCTGTCCATCGAACCGCTCATCGGCGAGATGAACGCGTACTTCCTCGACCACATCCGGTACCGGCGGAAGCATCCGGCCGGTGACCTGATCAGCAAGCTGGCCTCGATCGAGGTCGACGGATTCCGGCTCACCGACGAGGAAGTACTGGGCGTCTGCGGGTTCCTGCTGGTGGCCGGGCACATCACCACGACGCTGGTGCTGGGCAACGCGGTGCAGCTGCTGGCCACCCACCCCGGGGCCGCGGCACAGCTGCGCGCGGACCCGGCGCTCATTCCCGATGCGGTCGAGGAAGTCCTGCGGTTCCGCGGCCAGCTTCCCGCGACACCGCGCCGGACCACCCGCGAGGTCACCATCGGCGGCACCCGGATCCCGGCGGGCGAGGTGGTGCTCGTCTGGATCGCCTCGGCCAACCGGGACGAACGGCAGTTCCCGGACGCGGACCGGTTCGACATCCGGCGCGCCGCCAACCGGCATCTGGGATTCGGCAGGGGGATCCACTTCTGCGTCGGCGCCGCGCTCGCCCGGCTGGAACAGGACCTCGCGCTGCGTGCGGTGCTGCGGCGGTGGCCGGATTTCGCCGTCGCGGACGGGGCGATCGCCGAGGACGCGCGCAAGGCGATCGGCTATCGCGCGTTGCCGCTCGCGGTGAGCTGGGCGGGCTGACCGTCCGCTCACCGCACCTCGAAGGCCAGCACGGACAGGCCCTGCCCGGGGATCAGCGGGGTGATCCCCGCCAGCCGCAACCCCGCGGCGGCGCCGAGGGCGCGGAACTGGGCCGTCGTCCGCTCGCCGGCGTCGAGCAGCAGCAACATGGCCAGATCCCGTTGGCTCGCAACGAACTGGCCCGGGTCGGCCGGTGCCGCGGGCACCTCGTCCAGCGTCCGCTCGATGACCGCGACCCGGCCGCCGCCGGTGAGGGCGGCCGCGCACCGGCGCAGGATGGCCGTCGCCTCGTCGTCCGGCCAGTCGTGCAGGATGTTGGCCAGCAGGCAGACGTCCGCCCCGGCGGGGAGCGGGTCGAAGAAGCTGCCGCCGAACACCGTGGCCCGATCGGCCACCCCGGCGGAGCGCAGCACCGCATCGGCCCGCGCCACCGTGTCCGGCCGGTCCACCAGCGTCCCGGTGAGGTGGCGGTGTGCCGCGAGGACGGCGGCCAGTGCCAGCCCGGTCCCGCCGCCGACATCGGCCACGTGCCGGACGCCGGACCAGTCGTACCCCGCGGCGATGGCGGGCCCGACCGCGGCGGCGTGTCCCGCCATCGCGCCGTCGAAGGAGCGGCCGAGTTCGGGGTCGGCGGCCAGATCGTCCCAGAACGGGCGGCCGGAAAACGACGCCCAGACGCTCTTGCCGGTGCGTATCGCCGCCACCAGCCCGGAAATCGCCTCGTCTCCGCGGCGGGCGAACGGCTCTGCCTGGTCGAGCGCCCTCGCGAGCCCCGCCCGATGTCCTTGGCACAGCACCGCCCCGAGTTCGCCGAGTTCGACCCGGTCCGCCGACGGTGCCCGCAGCACCTCCAGCAGCACCAGATACCGGACCAGCCTGCGCAACGCCGATGGCTCGGCGCCCGCCCGGAGCGCGAGTTCGCCGACGTCGGTGACGCCCTCGGCGATGAGATCGGGGAGCCGCAAGGTGACCGCGGCCCGCAGAGCCCATGGCGTGAACAGGGTGGCGGCGCGTGCCACCTTCGCCACCGCCTCGTCGTCCGCAGTGCCGGTGTCCGCGATATCTTTGTCCGCCAAGCGTCTTCTCGCTTTCGGTACACAATGGACGAAGTCAGGTGTGCGCCTTGACAAGTCGCGCCAGCGCTTCCGCCCCGCGATCGATGTCGCCGAAGGTGTTGAGCACACCGGGCGCGAAGCGGACCGCGCTGCTGCGGTACGGGGTCTGCCCGGCGATCACGCCGTCGGCTTCGAGGAGTTCGACCACCTTGGCGGGGTCGAGACCGGGCACGTCGAAACACACCATGCCCGAGGTCAGTTCCGCATTGTCCGGGGTGCGCACCCGCACACCCCGGATGCCGGCCACCGCCGCGCGGCAGTGCTCGTTGAGGGTGTGGATCCGTTCGGCCACTCGCGGTTTGCCCAGCGCCTGGTGGAAGTCGAAGGTCTCCGCCAGCGCCCAGCGGTGTTCGTACGCCGGGAAACCGCCCGGCGTGCACAGCCGCGCCTTGGGTGCCTTCTCGTCGGGGGAAAACCCTTGGTACCACGGCCAGAACACCTCGACGTCGAACGAGGTGACGATCGGCCGCACCGCCGCCCAGCCGCGCTCGCTCCCCCACACCAGGCCGGTGCCCCGTGGACCGAACAGCCATTTGTGGCAGCCCGCGACGAAGAAGTCGCAGCCGAGGTCGCCGACCTCGAAGTCCTCCACGCCCATCCCGTGCACGCCGTCGACGCAGACGAGGATTTCGGTGCCGGGGGCCCGCCCGCGGTTGGCCTCCGCCACCACCGCGCCGATCCTGGCCAGTGGCAGTTTGACCCCGGTCCCGGAGTGCACCCAGGTGAGCGCCAGCAGCCGGGTCCGCTCGCCGAGGCCGCGCGCGACGGCGGACACGATCTCGTCCGCGGTCGCCGTGCGCGGATCCTCGTAGAGATCGATCGTCCGATGTGCCGCTCCGCTCGATTCCGCCTTGAACCGCAACAGTTCCTTGGCCGCGTAGTGCTCGTGGCCGGTGCTGAGGATCTCCTGCCCTTGGCGCAGCACCATGCCGGTGAAGACCACCGCCAGGCCCATCGTGGTGCTCTCGGTCAGCGCGATCGAGTCGGGATCGGCCGCGAGGTAGTGCCCGGCCTTCTCCAGCACCCGCCGGTGCAGGTCGTCCCGCCGGTGGAAATACAGAGCCGGATTGCGATCGAGACCCGCACGGTGCCGTTCGATGGCCGCCCGGACGGGGCGCGGATGCGGCGCGATCACCGAAAGGCTCAGATGCACGTACGCGGGATCGAGATCGAACTCGGCCCGTACCCGGGCCCAGTCGGTCTCCTCGGTCACTTCTCGACGCCCCAGCGACGCGATTCGACCGGGGTCAGCTCGATGAGTTTGGCGCCCCGCCGGATCGCTTCCTCGTCCAGTACCGCGATATTCGCCGGTGCCGGATCCGGTGACAGCCGTCGCTCGTGTGCTTCCGCGATCTGGTAGATGTCGAATCCGTACTGGTTGCGCATGATCCGGTAGCCCAGCTCGTTGATCATGCAGTTCGTGCTGCAGCTTCCCGTGTTGCGGGGGACTTCCCAGCCGATCGCCTCGAGATCCGCGATGATCCGCTCGGTCGGCGGTTTCGGCACGAATTCGTAGAACGGGACGAGCGCTGTCCCGCTGTAGCCCGTGCGCAGCAGTTCGGCGGCCTCGGGCGCTTTTCGTTCGGCGTGTTTGCGCAGCAGCGAAACCTGATCCTCGACCACTCCGTCCAACGGCGTCAGGCCGTCGACCTTGACGATCGGGCTGTCCCCGGCGGTGGTCCGGTTCTGCCCTTTGTGCGTGCCGACGAAACACAGCGGGATCGCGTTGTCCAGGCAGAACACCGAAGCCTGCGCGAGAATGGTGGAGAAGCACGGCCAGCAGGCCGAGCCCCACGACATCGCGGCGCGCAGCAGCGCGGGGTCGTCCTCCTCGTTCATCGCGAAACCGAGCCGGAACAACGTGTTCATCGGATCGCGTTCCGGCCGGGCGATGACCAGTTCCACGCCGAGCTTGTCACACAACGATCGCGCGTTGCGGATGGCGAGCGGCGACTGGTATCCCTGGTCGAGCATCCAGGCCACCACCCGGACGTCCCGGGCGGCCAGGTCGTGCAACATCCAGCTGGAGTCCTTGCCCCCGCTGTAAAGCACCACCGCGTCGGCCTTCGCCCCGGCCCGCCGGGCAGGCACGCTGGCGACCAGTTCGCCGAGTTCGGCAGGCAGTTCGCCGACCTCCTCGCCACGGCTGATCCGGAAGACCAGGTCGAGCAGCGCGCCCCGGTCCTCCGGTTCTCGCAGGTCCGCGGGATCCGGCGGATTCACGCAATGCGTGCACAGATCCGTCGCGGCCGGGACCTCCCTGCCGTCGAGGCCCGCGATGAATCTGTCGTAGGCCAGCGGCATCCCGCAGCGCGTGCAAACCGACCGATCCGGCGCGACAGACATCGGAATTCCTTTCCGGCAGCGGGAATCATCGGTGGCGCTCGCCACCGTCACGAGGAACCAACCCCAGTTGGCCGAACCCCAGCCGCGGCGTGAACGTGCCGCGTCTTCCCAGGTTAAGCAACGGTGAACCGGTGGGACAAGGGTCCAGACGTGTAATGCATGATCACTGCCTGTGGCCCCGAAACCGCTGTCTCTCCACATAGGACAGATGAGAGGCAACCGCTGAAGGCGCTACTCGAACGGCTCATTGACCCTCGCGAAACACATCCCGGAAACTGGAGGACGGACCGGCGCGGGGGATCCGTGTCAGCGGGTGGCGAAGCTGGCCAGTGCGGCCAAGGTCCAGGCGAGTTTGGTGACGCTGCCGTGGTGGCCGGACTGGTCGTCGACGAGGAGTTCGGCGCCGGGCCATGCGCGGGCGAGTTCCCAGGCGGTCGTCACCGGGCAGCTCAGGTCGAGGCGGCCGTGGATCAGGACGCCGGGGATGTCCGCGAGGCGTCCGGCGTCGCGGATCACGGCGTTCTCCTCGAGCCAGGCGGCGTGGGAGTAGTAGTGCGCGGTGAGCCGGGCGAACGCCACGCTGCCAGGGTCCGGATGACCATTGTGGACGGTCAGGGGCGCGTTCGGTTCCAGGGAGAGGACGGTGTCCTCCCAGGTGCACCAGGCGTTCACGGCACGGTCACGCACCCGGGGGTCGGGATCCTCCAGCTGCCGCGCGTAGGCGGCGAGAAGGTCGTCGCCGTTCGGGGCCAGGCTCGAAAACCGTTGCCATGCCTCGGGAAAGAAGCGCGCGGCGCCGCGGTAGAGCCAGTCGATCTCGGAACGTCGCGCCGTCGAGATGGCGCTGACCACGATCTCCGAGACCCGATGCGGGTACCGCTGCGCGTAGACGAGGGCCAGTGTGCTCCCCCACGAGCCACCTGTCACCAGCCAGCGGTCGATGCCGAGGTGCGCGCGAAGCCGTTCCAGATCGGCGACGAGATGCTCGGTGGTGTTGTGCCGCAGATCGGTGGCGGGGTCGCTCGCGTGCGGCACGCTGCGTCCGCAGCCCCGCTGGTCGAACAGCACGGCCCGATAGCGTTCGGGATCGAACATCCGCCGCATCTGCGGTGAACAGCCCTGGCCGGGGCCGCCGTGCAGCATCACCAAGGGCTTCCCGGCCGGCTTCCCGCAGGTCTCCCAGTAGACGTGGTTACCGTCGCCGACGTCGAGCAGTCCGTGGTCGTACGGTTCGATCGGCGGAAACACCCCGGCCATGCACTGTCCTTTCCCGACAGTCTTCTGTGGACACTCAGCGCAGCTCGGCGAGCCGCCCGGCGAGGAACGCGCGTTCGACGTCGTTGCCCGCCAAAGCGAGAGCCTGTTCGTACGCCACCGCGGCGTCGGCGTCCCGACCGAGGCGGCGCAGCAGGTCCGCCTTGACCGCGGGCAGGTAACGATAGCCGGAAAGCCGGGGATCCCCTTCCAGGTTTTCGATCTCGGCCAACGCGACTGCCGGGCCGTCGACCATCGAGACCGCTACGGCGCGATTGAGCGCGACCACGGGCGAAGGCCATACCTTCCGCAGCGCGTCGTAGAGCACAAGGATCTGTGCCCAGTCGGTGTCCTCGTAGGCAGGCGCGTCCGCGTGCAGCGTCGCGATGGCGGCCTGGAGGGCGAACCGGCCGGGATCACCACCACGGAGCGCCTCGACGACCAGTGTGTCCGCCTCGGCGATGGCCTGCCGGTCCCAGGCCGCGCGGTCCTGGTCGGCCAGCCGCACGAGTTGTCCGTCCTCAGTGGACCGAGTGGCCCGGCGGGCATGGTTGGCCAGCAACAACGCGAGCAGCCCGGAGACCTCGCGTGCACCGGGCAGCAGGTCCCGGAGCACGCGTGCCAGCGCGAGCGCGCGTTCGGCGAGGTCCTCGTCGGCCAGCGCGGGCCCGGTCGGCGCGGTGTGCCCGGTGGTGAAGAGCAGGTGGATCGTGGTGAGGACCGCGTCCAGCCGGCGCGGCAGCTCGGCAGGCGCGGGGAGCCGGAAGGGGATCCGCGCTCCCGCGATCTTCTTCTTCGCGCGGGTGAGCCGGGCGGCCATGGTCGTTTCCGCGACCAGGAACGCCTTCGCGATGTCCGGAGTGGACACACCGCAGACCAGCCGCAGGGTGAGCGCGACCTGCGCCTCGGCGGACAACGCCGGATGGCAGCACAGGAACACCAGCCGCAGCCGGTCGTCACGCACCACCGGATCCTCGGGGAGCACCGTTTCGGCCGCCGCGGGCTCGACGAGCAGCGGCAGTTTCGCACGCAGGGTCTTGGCCCGGCGCACCGCGTCCAGCGCGTTGTGCCGGGCGGCGGTGGTCAGCCAGGCTCCCGGCCGGGCCGGGACGCCACCGCGTGCCCAGGCCGCCAGCGCGTCGGCATAGGCGTCCTGGACGCATTCCTCGGCCAGGTCGAGGTCGCGGGTGACGCGCACCGTCGCGGCGAGCACGGTGGCCCACTCGCGACGGTGCGCGTCCGCGACGGCCCGTTCGGCCGGGGTCACATCTCGAGCAGCGGCCGCACCTCGACCGCGCCGTCCATGATCGGCAGCAGCTTCCCGACGGCGATCGCCTGGTCGAGATCGGCGGCCTCCACGACGAAGAACCCGGCGATGACCTCCTTGGTCTCCAGGAAGGGACCGTCGGTGACCAGGCCGTCGCGGTGGATGGTGCGGGCCGCCGCGCTGGGCTGCAGTGCCTGCTCGTGGACGACCTTCACGCCCATCTCCGCGATCTTCGGCCCGGCGGCCAGGTTCGCTTCCATCACCTCGGGCGGGATGTCGGCCACGCCGCCCGGCGTTTCCTTTTCGTAGATCAGAATCGCGTACTGCGGCATCGTCCGTCCCGTCACCAGTTCCCGGTTTCCGGCCCCATCGCACCGTACTCGACCACGCCGTCCCGGACGTAGTGGCTGATCACGACGCCGCTGCCGGAGACCGTGGTGCACTCGTGCCGGAGCCGGCCGGGGACGGTCCCGGTCCCGAAGAGCCGCTTGCCCGAGCCGACGAGCACCGGGAACACCAGCAGCTGAAGCTCGTCGACGAGGTCGTGCGCCAGGAGCGTCTGGAGCAGGTCGCCGCTGCCGTGGACCTGGATCTCGGCGCCCTCGCCGCGTTTGAGTTCGCGAACCGCTTCGGCGACGTCGCCGGTGAGCAGCGTCGAGTTCCGCCACGACACGGTGCCCAGTGCCCGCGACGCGACGTACTTGGGCAGGCCGTTCATCCGGTCGCCGATCGGATCGCCCGGTTCGGCCAGCGGCCAGGTGGCGGCGAAGACGTCGTAGGTCCGGCGGCCCACCAGCAACGCGCCGGCTTCGGCGGTCAGCCCCGTCATCAGCCGGAGGATCCCCTCGTCGATGTGCGGTACCGCCCAGCCACCGTGCTCGAAACCGTCGTCGCGGTCCTCGTCGGGGCCGCCGGGCGCCTGCATGACCCCGTCCAGGGTCACGAACGTGATCGCCTTCAGTTCGCGCATGTCGTTCCTTCGCTCGTACCGATGCCTTCCTCACCTACGGCGAACGACACCGCCCGCGATCGACAGCACCGGCCGCCGAATCCGTTCCCCTCTGGACTAAGGTAAGCCTTACTTGATGGCGGGAGGCGGGATGACGGCGAGCACCCACACGTTCGGCACGAGCGGATTCGTGCCGCTGGACGACGGCCGCAGGCTGCACTACATGGAACGCGGCACCGGCGGGCCGGTCGTGGTGTTCGAATCCGGCATGGGCTTCTCACGGTCCACCTGGGGACTCGTGCAACCGGCCGTCGCCGGGCACGTCCGCGCGGTGGTCTACGACCGGGCGGGCACGGGCCGCAGCGACCCCGATCCGCGGCCACGCACGCTCGAGCGGATCGCCGGCGATCTCGGCGCGCTGCTGACCGCGCTCGGGCCGGGCCCGTTCATCCTGGTCGGGCACAGCTGGGGCGGGCCGATCGTGCGCGTGGCCGCGGCGGCCGATCCGGGCCGCGTCCGCGGTCTCGTCCTGGTGGACCAGAGCGACGAGAACTGCGACCTGTTCTTCGACCCCGCGACGGAAAAACGGCATCGGATGATGCAGTTCGCGTTGCCGCCGGTGGCCAGGCTCGGACTCTACCGGCTGCTGGGCAGCAAACCGGGCCGCGTCCAGCCCGCCGACGTCGTCACCGATCACCGGGCCGAGGACTTCACCATGCGGGCCGTCGGCGCGATGCTCGCCGAAATGGCGCCGTTCCCCGGCGAACTGCGCGGGCTGCGGGACCGGCCGCCGGTACTCGGCGGCTTCGACGTCAGCGTCATCACCGGCATGCGGTCGACGCGGTTGACCGCGAGCACCCGCAAGGCGATCACCGCGGCCCACCGGCGCACCGCCTACGCGCTGCCGAACGGACGGCTGGTCGAGGCGTCGAAGTCCGGCCACCTCGTGATGTTCACCGAACCGGAGCTGATCATCGGCGAGATCCTGCGCATGCTCGGGTGACCGCGAGGAGTACGGCCCTCACGGCCAGAAGATCAGGACTCCGGCCAGCGCCAGGACGTAGACCGCGAAAGCGAGCACGGCGGTGAGCCACGCACGACGACGAGCCCGGTGCGCGGGACCGAAGGCCGCGGCCAGCGCGGCCGCGCCGGTGACGACGAGCCAGGCGTAGAGGCCGTACTGCGTCACGCCGACCAGCAGCATCAGGAAGAACACGCCGGGGCCGTCCAGCCCGGTGCGGCCCCACAGCCCGGCCACCGCGATCAGGACGAGGAGCACGCCCAGTGCCGGTCCGGCGAGCAAGCCGTGGAGCGCGCCGGTGACCGCTTTGCGACGCAGGCTCGATTCGCCGGAGCCGAGGGCGGGCGCGAGGGAAACGTCGGTTCGCATGTCCGCGAGCCTGCCGATCCGCCCGCCCTCGCCGCATCCGCGGAACTACTCAGTTCGGCCCGCCGTGTGCCCCAGGAGTGCGGACGCGACGGTGTCCCAGACGACGCTCGGCAGCTCCTGCCCGACGCCTTCGAGTGGGAGCAGCAGCGCGCCGGGGATCTCGGCGGCGAGCGCCACCGCGTTGCCGTACGGGAAGAACCGGTCGGCGGTGCCGTGCAGGACGAGGGTCGGCACCGCGAGTTCGCCCAGCCGCTCGCGCCACCGCGCACCGGGATCGGTGGCCGCGATGTTGAACGACGACGCCATGTCGGTGGCCCGGTCATACGTCCGTTCGAGGACCGAGCGCACCGACGCCTCGTCGAAGTGCGGAGCCCCGGAGGACGCGGCCCTCGCGAACCCGGCCTGGTACTCCACCACCGCCGTCCGATCCGACCAGTCCGGCTGTGGCGTGCCCGTCACGTATGCCATCACCTCGGGAGCGTGCTCGGGCAGGTCGGGGTCGCTCGGGCCGTGCGCGGTCGGCCTGGTCGACACCAGGGCGAGCGTGGCGACGCGCTCCGGGTGGTCCAGCGCGGTGAGCTGCGCGATCCACCCGCCGACGGTCCTGCCCACGATGTGTGCCTTCGGCAGTCCGTACGCGTCGAGCAGGCCGACGGCGTCGGCGCTGAGAGCACGCAGGTCGTACTCGGGCGCGCCGGGCGGGTACGTCACCGACCTGCCGTGGTCGCGCAGGTCGTACCGCAGCACGAACCGGCCCCCGGCGGCCAGCCGCGCGCACAGCCCGGCGTCCCACGACAGCATCGAGCCGCCGCCGATCAGCAGCACCGCGGGGTCGTCCCGGGTACCGAAGGTCTCGACGGCGAGTTCGACGCCGCCGGTTTCGACGATCTTTTCCGTGTTCATGCCCCACCGACGAAAAGGAAGGCGCCGTTTCGACACCCTCGCTATGCTGTGCGGCGATGACTACCGGGACGGCCACGCGCCACACACGGATTGGTGACCCGGTGCTCTTCTGAGCGCCGCGCGGGCTCCACCCCTGTCGTGTTGATCACGAGCTCCACACATCAACCACGACAGGAGAGTTCATGCCCACCAAGACACTGCGGATTTCCACCGCGGACGGCGAAGCCGACGCCTTCGCCGCCTTCCCCGACGACGGCGACCGGCACCCCGGGGTGCTGATGTACGCGGACGCCTTCGGCGTGCGGCCCGTGCTGCGCGAGATGGCCCGCGAACTGGCCGGGCACGGGTACTACGTGCTCCTCCCCAACCTCTACTACCGGCACAGCCCGGCGCCGGTGATCGACCTTCCCGAGCACATCGGCGAAGAGGTCCGGCCCGCGGTCTTCGAGCGGCTGATGCCCTTCATCGAGGCACACACCACCGAACGCGCCCTGCGCGACGCCGACGCCTACCTCGGGTTCCTCACCGCGCAGCCGGAGGTCGGCGCCGGTCCGGTCGCCGTGACCGGCTACTGCATGGGAGCGGGCTTGGCGATGCGCACCGCGACGGCCCATCCCGATCAGGTGGCCGCCGTTGCCGGGTTCCACCCCAGCCCGTTGGTCACCGACGCGCCCGACAGCCCGCATCGGCTGGTCTCCGGGCTCGCCGCGGAGGTCCACATCGGTCTCGCCGAAGGCGACATGTCCTCGGAGGCCCTCGGCGAACTCGAACAGGCGCTGGATGACGCGGGGGTCGGCCACAGCTGCGAGATCTACCCCGGCACGATCCACGGCTTCACGATGTCCGACACGGCTGCGTTCGATCCCGCCGCGTTGCGGCGTCACTGGGAACGCTTGCTCGCCCTTCTCGGCCGTACGCTCGGGGAGAGCTGAGACACCTCTGTCCTTTGTGGACTTCAAGGCCGTGAAGGCCTCCTTCGCAGCGTTGAGCGCTGTGAAGGAGGCCTTCACGGACCACGCCCACCTCCGAGCGCGGCGTCTTTCAGAGGCGGTTCACCACTTCGGTGCCGACGTCGGTGACCGCCTTGACGAGGACGTCGTCCGAGAACGGGGTGTTGCCCAGGAAACCGACGTCCCAGCCCTCGAACTGGACGAGCACGTGCTTGCCGTTCTTGGTGAACTGCAGCTGGCTCTGGCGGATGTTGCTGCTGCCGGAGCCTTTCAGGCCGAGACAGGTCATGTCGCCGATCGGCGGCGGCTGGGCCGGCGTGCCGTCGCACTGGGAGTCGTAGTTGGTGCTGTCGCTGACCTGGAACGTCAGCTGACGGTGGCCGGGACCGTCCTGGCCCTTCGTCTGCACCCAGACGCACGAGGTGTACCCCGTCTGTTGCGAACTCAGGGGCGGATAGGGATTGGTGGTGCGCAGCGCGGCCAGCGTCTGCGGGCTCACTGCCGCGCAGGCCTTGCCGAGCTGGGCGTTCGATGGTGGCTCGCCGCCGTCGGCGTGCACGTTCTGGTAGATGACGAACACCGTGATCCCACCGCCGAGCAGCAGGATCACCGGGAGGGCGATCGCGGTGATCAGCAGCCCGAGGCGCCGTTTCTTCGGTGGCGGGTACCCCGGCCGCGGCGGGTAGCCGTAGGGCGGCTGACCATAGGGCGGCAGCGGCCCGCCAGTCCATTGTGGTGAGTTCATTACCGCGCCTCCTCGTGCCCGCTGCCCGCGATGATCGTGCCGCATCCGCCGCACGCGCGTCCAGGAGACCACAATGGACGATGTCAGCGGGTACGCGGCGGTGCGAGGCTGAGCAGGCCGCAGCCGTACGCCTTGGCCCGGCCGACGCCGTCGGCCAGCGCACGGGTGAACGCGCAGGTGTCGGTGACGACGAGATGGCCGTCGAAGCGGACCGGTTCGACGGTGATCTTCTTCGTCTCCTTCTTGTGCCCGCTGATCGTCGCCAGCGGCGTCGCGGCGACGTCGGGCCCGCCATCCCCGGCCGCGGGAATGACGAACCCGTGGCGTTCCCCCTGCCGGATCAGCCAGGCGAGCTGCTCGGCAGGCAGCCGGAGCGGGATGCGTTTGCGGGTCTCGTGGCCGCATTTCGTGGGATTGGCGACCATCCGGAAGGCGAACCTGCGCCCGGCCGTGACGGCGTCGAGCACGGGACGCAGCGACCGCACCTCGGCCGGTGCCGTGAGATGCCCGGCCGGCAGCTTGGCCCAGTCGGGTTCGGTGTGGCTCTGGACGTACTGCACGAACCCGCCGCGACTGCCGTCCAGCCGCCACAGGACGCCGTGGGCCTGCCGCTTCTCGACCGTCGCGGGCGGATCGGGGTAGACCGACATCAGCGTGCGGTGCATGTCGTGGACATTGGCGTAGTCCCGGCGGAACGTACGCGCGCGGACGTCGACGTTCAGTTTGCTCAGGAACACGGCGGCTCTCCCGTGGTGATCAGGTCGTCGGTCAGGGGTACCTCGCCGATCCGGACCGCGCGGGTGGCGAAGCGGCGGGCGGTCCGGGCGAACGACAGCGGGACGTCGTGCCGCGGCTGGGCCCCGGCCTCGCGCACCCCGCAGTCGACCACCGTCCGCAGGCCCGGCCGCTCCTGGTGGTTCCCGACCGCGGCCCGTCCGGGATGTTCGAGCCAGGGATGCTCCCGCAGTGTCCGTTCGAGGGTGCCGTCGTGGATCCCGCTCAGTACGGGACGGGCGGGCACGAAGGCGCGGCGCCCGAAACACAGCGGCCATCGTGGCGCGCGGACGGCGTCGGCCAGCTGCCCGAGCAGGGTGCCGGGGCCTTCGAGGGCGACGAGGAACAACGCGTCCGCGAGGTAGTACCGCTCGCTCACCACCGTGCGATGTCCGGTGCCGAGCGTGGTGGGGACGTTCTGCGCTGTCTGGTAGTCGCGTTCGAGGAGTCCTTCGCGATCCACGCGGATGCCCAGCCGCAGCGCGGCCAGCTCCGCGATCCCGGCCTCGTCGTCGCGTTCGACGCCCATGGCGGCCGCGAGCAGGCCGACCACACCGGACTTCGTCGGCTCCAGCGCGGTGTCCCGCAGCACGCCGCAGGAGCGCAGCCCCCACGACTGCATGGGCGCGTCGAAACACAGGGCCAGCGTGGCCGTCATCCCGCGGCGCTCAGCACGCGGGAGGTGAATTCGCCCGCGGAGACCGCGAGTTCGGTTTCCCCGGTGTCCGGAATCGTGCCGGTCACCGACGCGGCGACGGCGGCGCGGATGCCGCTGTCACCGTAGAACCCGCGCAGCTGCCGGAAATGCCGGATGAGCCGGGCGGTGGACTCGGCCATGAGGTCGCCGGCGGTCACGGGTGCGAGGAACGCGTTGGCGAGGTTCCAGGCACCCGCGTCACGCACGACACCGAGCAGCGTGTCGGGCATCGTGCGGGCGGCCATCGAATTCTGTTTCCCGCTGGGCACGGCGTGGATGAACGCGCCGAGCCACGCCTTCGCCGAGCGTGCCGTGAGTTCCTCGTCCCCGCCGAGGTTCTCGCGCAACCGGCCGAGGTCGAGATTGGCGTAGCGGTAGTAACAGGCGGAAGTGAAGTCGATGGTGCCGATCATGTCCGCACCGGCCTCCGCGTCCGGTTTCAGGTCGTCGACGGCGGTGTAGAAGTCGAATTCGGTTGCCACGGCGTGAGTCGACAGGGCGTGCGCGACCTGGGAGGCGGCGTCGACGCTGAAATCCTTGTTGTCCGCGATCATCCGGCCGAACAACGCCACGTCGGCGACCCGCGTCGCGTCGAGCATCCGCCGGGCTTCGGCGAGCGCGTTCTTGTCCGGTTTGACCTTCGCCGGTTTCTTCTTGCCGTCCTTGGCCGCCGCCGCGGCCGCCAGCTCGTCCCAGTGCCCGTCGCAGTAATCGGCCAGGTGCTGGACCGCTTCCCTGCCCACGAACAACAGGTATTCGGTGAGCCCCTTGGCCTGGTCGACACCGAAGCCGAGGTGTTCGAGGCCCGCGGTGACCACGGCGGGCGCGGCCTGCTCGTCGCGGCCCCGTTCGGCGAGCAGCCGCACGGCGCGGTCGCGCAACCGCTTCGTGCGCACACCGGTCTCCTGCTCGCCGAGGCCGTGTTCGGTGAACAGGAGCCGGGCGGACCGTTTGAGGCACTGGCTGGAGATCCGGCCGCGGGTGCTGCCGCCGAACGTGGCGGTCTTGGGCTGGCCGACGTCGTCCCGGTTGAGGTTGCTGACCGGAAAGGACTGGAGCAGGTGCAGTTCGATGATCACTGGTTCTCCGGATGGTTCTCAGAGGGTGGCGGCCGGTGCGGGGCTGTGGAAGTCCCGGGCCCACCGCAGCCGGACGCGGTGCGCGGCGGGTTCGCGGTAGTCGTCGCCGAGCAGGATCACGAGATCGTCCAGAAGTGCGCCGTAGTTGACCGGGACGTCGTCGGAGGCCAGCAGCCGGACGAGCTGCCGCAGGTGATGCGGCAGGGCCTCGCGTTCGCGGCCCAGCAGCTGTTCGAACCGGCGGGTCACGGACTCGCCGCGTTTCTCGCGCAATGCCCGCATCGAGGTCCCCAGCGACCGGTCGCCCCGGCGATGCGGCTGGGGATGTGCGGCGAACAAACCGGCCACCAGCAGCCAAGTGTCCTGTTCGGACTCCGGCGGATCGTGGCGGAAGACGAGTTCGTACGCCTCGCTCTGCTGCCGTGGTCCCGCGAGGCTCCGCCGCAGGCGCGCGAGTGTCCGGCGGCAGTCCGACTGGTGCCGGGGAATGCCCGAGCCGGCGCCGTTGTGCAAGGCGTACAACGCTTTGACGAACGTGTCGCGTCGTTGCGCGACCGAGGTGCTCACCGGTTCGGCCCCTTCGTGAGGTATTTGGCGGCGTGGGCGTCGAAGGCCATGGCGATCCTGGCCAGCCGCAGCCGGAAAGCGGCGTGCTCCTTCCCGAGCATGCTGAGGCTGCGGTCTCCCGCCGCGACCCCGGCGGCCCAGTCCTCGGCGGCACGCTCGGCGATGAGCGTGACCGCGCGTTTCCACGTCGCGGCGGCCCGTGCCTCCGGCCGTCCCTCGAGCCGAGCGTCGTTGACCGCGCGCAGGAAAACGGCGAACGGCTGCGGCAAGGCAGGCCAGTAGGCGAGGTCGAGGGTCACGTCGGGCCTGGCACGCAACGACTTGTGGTACTCGCCCTGCAGGGAACGCAGCGCCGCGCCCGCCTCGTCGGCGAGCTGGATCGCGCTGCCGATCAACCCGGCCAGCGCGTCATCGGTCGCCCGCACCAGTGCCACCGGCGCGAGGACCTCTTCTTCGAGATAACCCTCGACGACCGAAGATTTCGCGTCCAGCTGCTGACCGAACACCCGCAGCGTGTACAGCGTGTCCGGCGGGATGTGCTCGTACTCCACGAGTTCGGCGATCTGTTTGAGCGCCCTCGGACGTTGCCGGGTCCGTTCCTCTGCCCAGCTGTCTTCGAGCAGCAACTCGACGCTGTGCCGCCAGATCCCGCGCACCGGATGCAGCCGCAGCGGCAGCATCGGCGCGCCGGGTTTCGGTTTTCCGTCGGCTCCCACCGGCGTCCGGTAGGCCGCCATGAGTTCGACGTCCGGCAACTCGTCGAGAAGGCGTTCGCCGGGCGTCAGCACGGCTTCGGCGACGACGGGGACGCCGTCGACGATCTCCGGCAGCAGCCGGATGCGGCGGGCGGGCCAGGTCAGCAAATCCGTCCAGCCCAACGCGTTCCGGGAACCGGGATGCGGTGAGGGCGGCTCCTGTTCCCACGCGGGCGCGTCCTCGGACGTCGTCAACAGCGGTTTCTCGGCGCTCGGGGCGTACCGCACCGCGTTGAGCAGCAAGGTCTCCTTCAGCGTGGCTCCCTCGACGAGCACGACACCGAGCCCCGAACATGGCGCACGCACCGAGTTCTTTTCCTTCAGGTACGGCGTTTTCATCCCGCCCGGGTCGAAGGCCTGCGCGGTGACGAGCCATCGCGCGGCCTCGGCCGGAGTCAGCTCGACGCGGTCCTCGGCGGTGGTGTGATCGAACAGCGTCACGTTGTTCCCGACGGACCGGTGCGGGATCAGTTTCGCGACGCTGGCCTTCCGCTCCGCAGGCAGCTCCGGACATTGCAGGAACGGCCGCTCGGAGTCGAAGAGGTCGAACTGTTTCGCGTTCGCGTCGAAGTACGCCGTCAGCGGAGTGACGTCGAAGGCGTCTTCTGTCCACAATGTACCCCAGTCCTGCCGCCGCTCCGGCCCGTAAACCCGGTGGAACAGGGCCAGGACGAGCCGGTACAAGGCCGCTGTCATCGGCGGGGTATCTCCGGCGATCCGGCGGATCAGGTGGGCACGCGACAGCACTTCGCGCAGGCTCACCTGTTCCAGCGCGTGGTCGAAACCGACCACCGGGAGCCACGGTTCGGCGCCGACGTCGAAGGAGGGGATCATGACTCCTCCTCGCTCGCGTAGCCGCAGAACGCCGGACAGCTCGTCGGTCATCGGCGGTTCCCCCGGTTCTTCCTCGTCTGAGTCTGCTTCGGACGCTCCGTCAGCTCGGAGAGATCTTCGACCGCGTAGGGCAACGGGAGATACCTTGTCCGCGCGGCCTTTCTGTCTTTCGCGATGACATCGTCGAGGTACTCGCTTTCTTTGTGCCACATCGTTTCCCAGCCCGAAGGGCACTCGACGCGTGCGCCGTAGACAAGGTCGACGATACCGGGAATGTCCACAGGGGACTCGATACGCTGCCGGTTCTTCAGCAGTGCCCAGGTGCGCATGAGCACGATCGGCGCGTAGACCGTTCTCAGGTAGGGCGGAAATTCCGGACCACTGGGAGTATCGGCGACGCCCGTGACGACCAGCACCTGCGGACCGCGCGCGACGTCCCGCGTGTGCCGGTGGACCCGGCCCGCACGCTGGATCATCGCGTCGATCGGGGCCAGATCGCTGACCATACCGTCGAAATCGAGGTCGAGGCTTTGTTCGAGGACCTGCGTACCGACGACGATCGCCCGGCGTGGCCGCTCACCACCCTGCCCGAAACTACGACGCAGCTCTTCTTCGACCGGCTGCCGTTGCCCGGCGGGCAGTGTGCCGTTGATGGCGACCAGCATCGGACGTTCGTCTTCGGGCATCAAGGCGATGCGCTGCCCCAGTGCGTCGTACGTCGCGACGGCCCGCCGGACGAGGTTGTGGATCACCGCGACACAACGGTCGCGCATCGCGTGCCCGAGCAGCCACTCCACGACATCCTCGTCGGCGACGTGTTCGAGGCGGATCACCCGGTCCTCGTTCACCGGGGACACGTCGGCGGCATGCACGACAATCTCCTGGCCGTCGGCGACGAGCACACCCGGGTAAGACGTGCTCGGCGTGTCCGCGATCTCCCGGGGATGGCAGCCACGGAATCCCGCCTGCCACGCGGCGAGCAGGTCGTGGCGTCGCTTCGCGGGCAGGGTCGCCGACAGCAGGACCACCGGTGCTCCCAGGGCGCCGAGCCACATCAGCAAGCGCTCCAGCAGTGTCGACATGTAGACGTCGTAGGCGTGCACCTCGTCGAACACGACGACCTTGTTCGCCAGCGCGGCGAGGCGGACGAACACATGGCCCGACCGGATCGCACCCTTGAGCGCCTGGTCGACGGTCCCGGTGCCGAGCATGGCGAGCAGGTTCCTCTGCCGGGTGAACCACGTCTGTGCCATGACGTCCCGCGGGTCGTCGCGCCCCGCGTCGCCGGGCCGGGCGACCAGGTGGTCGCGGGCACCGGAATGGGCAAGGTGCACCGGCGTCTCGTCGCCGAGCCCCGCCAGCATGCCCTCGATGACCGCGTGCATCTGGTCGCTGGTCGCCTGGGTCGGCATCGCGACGTAGACGCCCGCCATGCCCAGCCGGCGCACCATCGTCGCGGCCGCCTGCAGAGCCGCTTTCGACTTGCCCTCGCCGGTCGGTGCCTCCGCAAGCAGCATGACCGGGCCGGAAATCCCCTCGGTCACCCGCTCGACCACGGTTTGCACCGGGAACGGCGAGCCGGGGAACAGCGTCGCGAACGTCGTCCGCGCGGGTGGCTGCCAGGGCGTCATCCCGAGCCTCGCCACCGCGGCCTCGGCCCGTACCTGGGCGCCCTTGGCATAGGCGGCCAGGTCGAAGTCCCCTTCAGGAGACGGGAAGCCGGCCGCGTCGGAGGCGATCCAGTCGCTCACCGTCGCGAGCGCGGCCAGCCCGGTCAGCGCGTCCAGCGACAGCCGGACCTCGTGCCAGTGCAGCGATCGCGGATCGGGCAAGCCGAGCAACCGGGCCAGTTCGAGGACCATGTCCGTGCGCCGCTCCGCCCACGCCGCCCCACCGTGGGCGTTGCGCTCGCTGCGCGCCTGCGCGACGCCGCTGCTCGCCGGGAAATGCCCATGGTGCCCACCCAGCGCCACCGCGAGGGCGATCGCCGTCTCCCGCGTCGTGCCCCACGAGAGCAGCAGGTCCTTCACCTGCTGGGCGGTCAGCAACCCGTGCGGGGTGTCGACCCGGCCGGACAGGCCGCCGGGCCTGCGCATCAGGGTGAGATCGCCGAGCGCCCACGGCCCCAGCCGGGTGACGGCGAGCGGGAAATTGAGCGACTGAAAAGTCGGCGAATACTTTCCTATGTCGTGAATACCGCACAGTAATGCCACCCATGACCGCGGATCTCGCAGTACCGCACACGATTCCCGCAGCACGCGCCAGCGCCTGCCCGCCAGCAGGACGGGAGCCAGTATTCCCGCCACCGCGGCGGTGTCGAGCAGATGGCAGATCAGCGGATGACATGCGCTCCGACCTGCCGATTTTCCCCACGGCGCACCGAAAACCGGACCGCCGGCACTCCCGTCCCCCCGCACCTCTCCCCCTCCGTGAGGTCGGACACGTTACTCCAACGCTCCGGCCGCCTTTCACCGGCACGACTTTTCCGAAATGATCATCGTGCGCGGCGCGGTAAAGGGGACACTCGATGCCGTGAAGGCCTCCTTCACAGCGTTGAGCGCTGCGAATGAGGCCTTCACGGACCGTCAATCCATAAAGGACGGTCTGAGGGTCACCATGGGCCGCCGATGGAGTTGTGCAGCGGGACGGTGAGCTGCTTGAGCCAGGTGCGGGTGGTGAAGTCGCGCGCCTTGATGACGACCGAGCGAAGCGAGACCTCGATCTGGAGCCCCTGGTTGAACGCGCCGCCGAGCGACACCTCGCCGCCCTTGCCGTCGTCCATCCAGCCGACCTGCACGGCGGCGGTGTTGACCACGGTGAAGCCTTCGAGGTTGCCGGTACCGGGGACCACCCGGCGTACCACCCAGTCGGACAGGTTGAGATCCCAGTGCGTGTGCCCGGAGAACAGGAAGACGTCCGGGTAGCGGCCGAGGATCGAGAGCAGGCGGTCGGGCTGCAGGTAGTCCGACAGGTAGAGCTTGTTGTGGGTACCGGAAACCGTGTTCGGCAGCGGGTGGTGGGTCAGCACCATCACCGGTTTGCGCCGGTTCGACCAGTAGCGCAGGCGCTGTTCCAGCCAGGTGAACTGCTGGTCGCTGATCCAGACCTCGTCCCAGAGCTTCGGGTCGTGGTACTTCGCGTAGCGCTCGGTGCCGAGGCACAGCACCGGGATGCCGCCGAACGACGACTCGCTGTAGATCGTGTTGCGCCCGGCGAAACGGAAGAAACTGCGGAACAGCGAATCCTCGGTCGTGCCGTTGGGCCAGGTCTCCTGGGCGAGCGTGTCCGGGTCCCGCCACTTCGGCACGTAGAACTCGTGGTTGCCGATCGCCCAAGCGACCTCGCGCGGGTGCCGGTGCTTGTCGAGCGTCTCGCGGACCTGGGCGTACTCGAAGTCGTAGCCGCGCGGGGTGATGTCCCCCGCGATGCCGAGGCCCGCACTGCCCGGGTTGATCGCGTCCAGATCGTCGAGCGCGCGGCCGAAGTCGGCGAGGTCGCCCTGGATGTCGCTGAGGATGTTGAACCGCACGACCGGTCCGGACGGTCCCCATCCCGGCTGCGCCTCCGCCTGACCGGGAACCAGCACGGTCCCCGCCGCGGCGGCACCGGCGGCCGCCATGAACGCTCTGCGATCCATCTTCCGAACTCCTCACGTCTGAACGTCGTTCGCGAACGTAAGCGAGTGATCCCGAGCAGATGTGGACTACGGCTGTCGCACACATGTACGGGAACCGAACATCCTTTCGTGGGTTCCCGATGTGCCGAGGGGGTCATTCGGTGCGTTCGATGCACCGAGGGACGCCCTTGTCGCGCTGGTGTCCACAATGGATATCGTCCCCGCCCAGGCGGGGCTGTTCCTCAGTGCGCCGGATCGTCGGAGTTCGTCGTGCCGTCTTCCTTGCACGTGTAGGGGGCGTCAAGTCCGTGAATGCCACATTGACGGGCTCTGAGTCCCTCAATGTGGCATTCACGGAACGCGGTCCCCTCGCGGGCGAGGTCTGTCAGCGTCCGGAAAGCATTGTGGCGCCGAGGAAGTCGTCGCCCGTCGCACCCGGCAGAACGAAGTAGTAACCACCACCGAACGGCAGCAGGTACTTCTCCAGCGCCTCACCGGCCAGCCGCCGCTGGATGGTGGCGAAGCCCAGCTCCACGTCCCGCTGGAAACACACGAAGATCTGCCCGCTGTCCTCCGGGGTACGCCGATAGGAGTGACTACGGCGCAGGATCTGCCGCGCGTCGCTGCCCGGCGTCCGAGGGTTCGCGCGGCGGATGTGGGCGTCGAGAGCGATCACCCGGCCCCCAGGATCGTTGGTGTAGTCGGGTTTCTCGTACAGCCTGGCCTGCCCGAGCGGCGCCCCGGTGTCCTTGCTCCTGCCGAACACCCGTTCCTGGGTCGCGACCGGCTCCGCGTCCCAGATCGGCATGGCGAGCCGGATGAGGCGGACGACCTGATAGCTCCCGCCCGCGCACCACGCGGGTTCGTCGTCGCCGGGTTGGACCCAGATGTGCTGGTCCATCAGCCCGGCGTCCGCCGTGTCGGGGTTTCCGGCGCCTTCCCGGAAGCCGAACAGGTTGCGCGCTTCACCGCCGGGGTGGAAGCCGGGCAGGCGCCAGCGCGGGGTGACGCCCGGGATTTCCCGCGCCAGCGCCGTTCTGATCGGCTCCTCGGTGTCCGCGCTCACCTGGACGAGCAGATCTCCGTGGCACCACTGGGAATCCAGGACGTCGTTGCGGAAGGACGGCATGGGGGTCAGCCGTCGCGGACGGTCGAGGCCGAACCGTCCGTCGAACAGCGAGGCCCCTACCGCGACGGTCGCCGTCGCCCCGGGCGCCGGCGCGCTCAGGGCCCGCAGTACCGCCGCGAGTCCGTCCCTGTCCCGAGCCGTCACGTCGAAGGCCACCAGTTCCGTCCTGGCCAACGCCGGGTCCACCACCCCCGGTTGATGCGGCAAGGCGCGGGATGGCGACGGGGCGGGGACGTACGGGCCCGCGCATCCGGCGAGGCCCGCCACGCCCACGGCGGCCAGGAACGACCGCCTGCCCCAGGTTTTCCGTCCTGTCACGGTGACCGGACCAGACCGACCGCAAGCGACCCCGTCCCCGCGACGGACGGATCGATGAGCACCACGTAGGTGCCCGCCGTCGGCAACGCCGGGAGGTCGTACGGGTTCAGGTCGGGCTTGTAGGCCCTGTCGACCAGAGTGGTCCCGTCCGGTTTGAGGACGGTGAGGGAGAAGATCTTGTCCGCGAACGTGCTGCCGCTGAACGTCAGCCTGAGCTTGTCACCGGCCGCGCCGGTGAAGGAAACCTTCCCCTCCTGCCCCGCGCGGGGCACCGACACCGCGACCGCGGCACCGCCCACCGTGACGGTCCCCGCGTCCGCGGGAGCGGACAGGGTCAGCGTGACCGTTCCGGTGGCGCTGTTGGTCGGGCTCACCAGGATCTCATAGGCGCCGGTCACCGGAAGCACCTCGAACACGTACCGGTCGGCACCGGTGGTGTGGGACCCGTAGCTCAGCGTCGTCCCGTCCGGTTGGTAGACGCGGATGAAGTGGTTGCCGAAGCCCGTCGTCGCGTCGGTGACACCGAGGCTCAGCCGCTGACCGGCCGTACCGTCGAACTTCAGGCGGGTGTGCTGCCCGACGCGGCCGGCCGTGATCGGCTTGGCCGCGCCGCCCACGGCGATGGGGCCGGCCGCGACCTCCTCGGACAACGTGGCCTTGAGGGTCCCGGTGTTCGCACTGCCGCTGTTCACGGCCAGTTCGTGACCGCCGGTCTGCTTGAGTGCCGGGAAGATCGCGCCACTGCCGTACTTCTCCACGTTCAGCGCGCCCCCGTCCGGCCCGGTGGCCACCGTGTTGGGGGAGCCGAACTGCCACGACAGGTCGGTGAACGCCAAGCCGAGCCGTTGCCCCGCCGTGCCGTCGAACCTCAGCCGCGCGTGCTGCCCAGGCCTGCTCAGTGTCAGCGTCTTGGCAGGTCCGGAGGTGGTGATGTCACCGGCGTCCGCCTCGGTCGACAGCCACAGCTTCCCGCCGCCGGTGCTTCCACCGAAGTAGTCGCCGACGACCACCCGGTACCTGCCGGGCGCCGCGGTGCGGAACCGGACGGGCGAGCCGGAATAGAGGACCAGCGGGTTCCCGGCCCTGGTCCCGTTCTGGTCGAACACGTGCACGGTCAGGTACTGGGTGCTCGGCTGATCGGTGACACCGAGGTCGTACCAGGTGTTCTGCGCGCCGTCGAAGGAAAGGTCCACGGACTGGCCCGATCTGGTCAGGCTGTACGGGAATCCCTGCGCCGCCGGGTCGGTCGTCCCGGTGAGGCTCTTCGAGAGCTGCACGGTGACCGCACCGGTTCCGGCGGCGTCCGGATCGACGAACACCTGATACGACCCGGTCGTCGTCAGTGCCGGTATCGGGATGTAGCGGCTGGTCGCCGGGCTCGTGTACGACGGGCCGTTGTTGTTCTCCACCGTGAACGAGCGGCCTGCCGGGTCGACGACCCACACCTTCGCGAAGGTCGTGACGGCGTTCGACGGGATGCCGAGGCCGAGCTTGTCGCCCGCCGTGCCGTCGAACCGCAGCCGGAGCGCCTTGTCGACCGGGATGGTCTGGGTGACGGCCGCACCGTCGGCGACCAGGGTGCCGCCGTCGAGGAGATCCGTCGCCGCGGCCACGGTGAACGTGTAGGTGGTGGGCGCGGACGGGGCGCCGCCGTCGATGGCGCGGACCGTCAGCGTCCGGCGGCCGGCCGCGCTCGGCGTGACGGGTACGGAAACCTCGCCGGTGCCCGCGACCTCGGCCGGCTGCGCGTCGGTGTCGAGCTGGTACGAGTACTTCTTGACCGCCTGCGCACTGCCCGGTTTGAAGGTGAAGCCGCCGGTCAATCCCGCGCCACCGCTGGGACGTCCGTCCGCGGGATAGTCGTAGGAGGACACCACCGGGGCCGCGGGCGGTGGCACGTCGGCGACCACGAAGTCGTACGGCACCGGAGCGGAAGGCTCGCCGACGGCGTTGAACGCGCGCACTGTCAGCGTCCGGCGGCCCGCCGCGTCCGGGGTGATGGTCACCGACGCCTCGCCGTTCGTCGCGGTTACTTCCTTCGGCTGTGCTTCGCCGTCCAGCTGGTACGAGTACTTCGCGACCGGCACCGAGCTGCCCGGTTTGAAGACGAACGTGCCGCCGACGCCGACACCGCCGTGCGGCTGGTTGTCGGCGGGATACACCGCCGACGACACCACGGGCAACGCGACCGCGGGTTCGGCCAGCACCAGGTTCCAGCCGACCAACGCACCCTCGTCGAAGCCGAAGTTGTCCCGTACCACCAGTTTCCAGACCCCATTTGCGTCCTTTGTGGACATATCGGTGAGCGAGTAGGTCTGGTCGAGGTTGGGGGTGGCGTCGGCGCCGTCGGCTTCCTTCAGCACGCGCTCCGAGCCGTCGGGCGCGACGAGGCGGACCGAGAGGTCACCGCGTGCCGGATGTTCGGCGCGCACCCGCACCGTCGCCGTCGACGCCACTTTTCGGGGGCACGCGGTCAGTTCGATCGTGCTCGTGACGCTGCCGAGATCGGGAATGGACCGCCGGGAGTCGTTCGTGCCCGAACAGACCATTTGCGGCGGCACTCCGGTGTAGAGCATCTTGTTCGGTGAGCCGGTTTTCAGTGTGTCCTGCTTCAGCACGCCGACCGTGGCCCGGCCGAGCAGCGCGTTCGTCACCTCGGCCGGTGCCAGGTTCGGCGACTGCGACAGCAGCAGCGCGGCAGCGCCCGCCACGTGCGGGGACGCCATCGACGTGCCGCGGAGGATCACCGTCGCGGTGTCGGTGGCGTTGTGCGCCGACTTGATGGCTTCCCCGGGGGCGAACAAGTCGAGGCAGGGGCCGTAGTTCGACGCGCTGACGATCGAACTGCCCGGATCCTTCCAGTCCCGCGCCCGCTCGTCGACCGGGTTGCTCGCGCCGACGGTGATCGCCTCCGGCAGGGCGGCGGGGCTGGCGTTGCAGGCGTCCCGGTCGTCGTTCCCGGCGGACACCACGTAGGTGAGGCCGGAGGCGATGGAGTTCTTGACCGCGAGTTCCTGGGCCGCGGACTTCCCGCCGCCCAGGCTCATGTTGACCACCGCGGGCCGCTGTGCGTGCTGGGTGATCCAGTCGACGCCCGCGATGATCTGGCTGACGGCACCGACGTTCTCACAGCTCAGCACACGTACGGAGACGAGCTTGACCTTCTTCGCCACGCCGTAGGTCGCACCGCCCACGGTGCCCGCGACATGCGTGCCGTGCCCGAAAGTGCTGCAGTCCTGGCCGTTCCAGCCGTCGCCGATGGCGTCGAAGCCGACGCTGGCGCGTCCCTCGAACTCGGCGTGGGACGTCCGGACCCCGGTGTCCATGATGTACGCGGTCACTCCGGCGCCCGCGCCATCCGGGTAGGTGTACGTGTCGTCCAGCACGGTGCTTCGCTGGTCGACCCGGTCGAGGTTCCACGGCGGGGTGGTCTGCGTGCCGGTGCTACGCACGACCGCGTCAGCCTCCACCCGGTCCACGCGCGGGTCGGCGGCCAGGCGCTTCGCCTGCTCCTCCGACGCCGAAAGCGTGAACCCGGTCAGCGCCGCCTGGTAGGTGCGCTCGACCTTGCCGCCGTACTTGCCCGCGAGCGAACTCGCGCTCGCGGCGGCCGCGAGCCCGGGCCGTGCCTTGAGCGAGACGATGTAGCGGCCCTCGATCACCTTGGCGTCCGCCGGTTTGTGCACCTGGCCTTCCGCGGCCTGTGCCGTCCCGGCGGAGCACACGGGAACTCCCGCCGCGACGGCCAGCACCGCCCCCGCGACGAGCCACCGACGCGTTCTTGCCCACGCACGCATATTCACGCCCCCAGCTACGCGGACGCCTGTCCGCACCGACCGTGCATCACTCCGTGGTGAGGCGAATCCTCACCCGTTGCGCTTCCTCAGGGTTGTCCAGCCAGATCCGCACGCGATGTCGACCGGGCCGATGTCCCCGTGCTCGACGGTGACGAGGAACATCGACACCGAATTGGTCCACTGCTATTCATCCCGGATCCGGATGAACCCGTGCGCCTTTTCGTCCGTGAGCCACTCCTCGGATTCATGGAACTCCACCAGTTCACGCAATGCGGCGCGGACTTCCGGAGTAGCGCCACGCACCGCATCGGTGAAGGCACGTACCGCGTCCGGTCCCGCGTGCGCGAGGATGAGCAGAACGTTGCCGTTGTTGTCCTTCGGCAGGGCGAGCAGGTCGCCGGCGGCCTGCGCCATTCCCTCCCCCAGGTCCTTGTGCGGGAACCGGGAAAGGGCCGCGTGCGCGGCCTGGTAGGCCCCGTAGTCGTCCTCGGCTTTCAGCGAGGCGACGATTGCCGCGACTCCTTCCGGCCCCTCCGCGCCGGTCACGGCGTCGGCGAGCTCGACGTACCGGTTCCAGCGGCGCTCGGCCTCTTCCGGAGGCGCCGAATCGTCGTCGTCCTGGATGAGGTCGCCGCACGCCACGATTTCCGCTTTCCACTCTGAAGACACACCGAGTCCCATTTCGTTCCGCGTTCGCTTGTCCGTGCATTCACCTGTTTTCGAGCCAGTTCCGGAGAGCCCGGTTCTGGCTCAGGCTCGCCCACATCTCGGCGATCTGCCGATCGTACTTGGTGCCGAAGCGGTTGCGGATGTCCTGGATGTCCATCATCATCGCCCCTCGGAAGTCCCCGGCGTCGATCATCTCCTTCTGCCGCATCCGCCAGGCTTGTGATTCCCGGGAGGAACCGGTGCTGTAGAGCTCACGGTGGTCGGCGCGGTCCATCCGGATCGAGGGGCCGCTGTACTTGCTGAGCGGGCTGATGGAATTGGCCGGGATGTGGTTGATCTCGTATCCCTGCCCGGCAGGCTGCAGATCACCGTACTTACCGCCGTCCCCCGTACCGCAGTTGTGGACGAGTACCGGGATGTCGCCGACCAGCACGTAGTACGTGTGTGGTCCGTCGACGGAAAGGTTGTGTACCCGGAGTGTCTCCGCCCGCTGCTCGACAGCGGTGACCTGGACGTACGTGCCCGCGGAGGTGCGTAGCAGGGCACCGGGACGCAGGTCTCGCGCCGCCCGCCACTCGCCGGGACCGGCCGCGACCCAGAACGGATGTCCGTCCGTCGCGGTGATCGTGCTGTCGGCCTTGCCGTCCCGGTCCGTGTCGACGGAGATGGCGACGAGGTGCTTCTGGCCATCACCCGCGATGGCCGCGGTGACCACTCGAGCTTCCGTGTGCCCGTCGGCCGGATCGGTCGCGAGCACCTTGTCGCCCGGCTTCACTTCGGCGATCGGCTTGTCGGAGCCGTCCGCCATCCGCACCCTGGTTTCGGGCGTGAAGCTGTTCGAACCGCAGCCATTGCCCGAAGACGCGGGCTTCGTGCCCATCGGGTCGGTGAGCTGGGTCGGCTTGTTGCCGGCGTAGCCGTACAGGTTGATCCCGCCGTCGAACCCGATCGGGTCCTCGCTGAGGAACCGTTGCAGGCCGGGGCTGTAGTACCGGGCGCGGTTGTAGTACAGCCCGGTGCCGTCGTCCTCGCGCCCCGCGAACCGGTACGGGTTGCCGCCGTCGTTCCCGGTGACGTAGGTCCGGCCGAACGGTTCGTAGGAGTACGACGCGCCCACGCCGGTGTTGTCGGCCAGGCCGACGGCGCTGCCCAGCGCGTCGGTCAGGAAGCGGCGGGTCGTGCCGCCCGACTCGCGGAGCTGGAACCCGTCCACCCCCGCCGACGTCATGGTGGCGGTGACCGCGCCGTTCACCTTCTCCTGCACCGGGTTGTCCCCGTCGTACAGGTAGTTGGTGGTGACGCCGTTGATCGTGCGGCCCTGCCGCTTGCCGTCGGCCGCGTAGTCGAACCTGGCCGTCATGCCCGGCGAGGTCTGCCCGGCGAGCTGCCCGCGGGCGTTCCACGTGTAGGTGGCCGTCCCGTCGGAAAGCAGGTTGCCGTCCGGGTCGTAACTGACCGGGGTGGCACCGACACTGCGGATCCGGTTCGCCTTGTCGTAGCTGGCGTCCCCGAACGCCTCGGGCAGCATCGCGCGGGAGTAGCTTCCGCGTGTCCTCGTCGGCTGGCCCGCCGTGTCGTAGTCGTAGGCGAGGTCGCCGAGGACGTTCTGCCCCGAACGATAGGTGATCGACTTGATCTCGCCCGCGTCGTCGTAGGCGTAGGTCTGCGACAACCCGTCACCGGGGGCGCCGACCCGCTCCGCGCGGCCCACCGCGTCACGGCTCACGGTGGTCACCGCGCTGCCACCCTGCTGCACCTCGGACAGCGCGCCCACGGCGTCGTAGACCTGCCGGACCGGGGCCCGGCCGGGCACGGTCATGGTCCGGTCCCGCGCCGTCGCGCTGTAGTCGTAGGACACGCTGCCGTGCGGGGTGGTTTCCGCCTTGACCCGGTCGAGGCCGTCGTAGTCGATCGTCGCGACGCCCGCGGCCGAGTCCTCGGTCCGCTTCAGCCGGTTGCCGAGGTCGTAACCGAACTTGGTGCTGCTTTCGGTCCCGTACCGGCTCTCCTGGCGCCGGTCCAGCTCGTCGTAGTCGTGTTCGGTGACGATGCCGCGTCTGCTGGTGTGCTTCTTCTGGTTGCCGTTGGCGTCGTACTCCGCCAGCTCGAACTTGCCGAGCGGGTCGGTGACCTTGGCGACATGGTCCATCGCGTCGTAGTCGAAGACGGTCTGCCCGTCGCGGGCGTCGGTGACCTTCGTGCGGTTGCCGTTGGCGTCGTACTCGTAGGACACCTTGCGGCCGAGCGGATCGGTCACCGAGGCGACCTGTCCCGCCGCGGTGTAGGCGGTTTCGGAGACCGCGCCCCGTGGATCGGCGGCCAGCACCCGCCTGCCGAGGGCGTCGAACGCCGTCGTCGAGACCCGGCCCAGCTGATCGGTGCCGCGGATCGGATCCACGCCGGCGTAGTCCGTCGTGGTGAACTTGCCTGCCGGATCGGTGACCTTGGTGACCAGGCCCTTCTCATCGGTCCTGTAGGTCGTCTTCCGGTTCGCCGGATCGGTCACCGATTCGACCGCGCCGCGCGCGTCGAGCCCGTACACCGTGTCCTTGTTGTAGATGTCGGTGTACTTGGTCAGCTCGCCGTGCGGGCCGTTGCGTTCCCACTTCTCGGTGCGCGCGTCCGGCGTCCCCGCCAGCACGGTCTGTTCCTTGAGCTGGCCGTTGGCGTCGTAGACGTAGGTCGTCCTGCGCTGCAACGGATCGATCATCGCCTTGCGGCGCACGCCGTCCGCTTCGTACTCGTTCGTCGTGGTGGCCGCGAGCGCGGTGCCGAACGCCTTGGTGTCGGTGAGCACCGAGCCCTTGTCGTTGAACGTGAACCGCCGGACGTGCCCGCGTGGGTCGGTGATCCGGGTTTCGACGATCGCGTCCCCCGAGTCGACGTAGTCGAACTTCGTGACCCCGTTGTCGGCGGCGGTCTGCGTCTTGACCCTGCCCTTGTCGTCGTACTCGTTGAGCAGGTACCGGGTGTTCCTGCCGTCCGTGATGGACTTGAGCAGGCCCTTGTCCCAGGTGTACCGCGTGACGCCGCCGCGGACGTCGGTCACCGTCTCCAGGTGGCCCGTGGCGTCGTAGGTGTACCCGACGCGCCTGCCGAGATTGTCCTCAATGGACTTGACGCGCGGCGGGTTCGCCTCGTCGTAGGTGAACTTCACCCAGCGGCCGTTCGGCGAGGTGATCTGGGTGACCGGCCCGTTCGCGCGGACCTTGCCGTCGGTGCCCGGCGGCGCGGTGGCGCGGGTGAGGGTGGTGGTGTTGCCGAACTTGTCGCGGATCTCCTGCAGCGGCGCCTCTTCGCCGATCACCATCACGGTGCCGTCGCGCAGGGTGACGTCCCAGCCGCTGTCGATCCAGCGCACCACGGAGCCGTCGAACTTCGTCGGTGTCGGGTCGGCCTTGAACACCGCGCCCGCGTAGTCCTTGCCCGGCGAGGTCCGCCGGTAGTGGATCCGGCTGCCGTCCGGCTGCACCAGGTCGAATTCCTGGAAGGTGAACTGCCCGATGATGCCGGGCGACCAGGGGTACAAACCGTAGTTGAAGCTGGTGCCGACGCCGAACGCACGGATGTCGGTGTCGCCCTGCTGGTAGGTGCGCTTGATCTCGATCGGGGCGATGTCGTCGACGACCAGGTCCGTGGTCTCGTCGACCAGCAGACCGGTGGACGGGTCGACCGGGTCGCCGACGCGGGTGCCGTTGGGCCGTGGCGCGATCCGCGGCGGGTTCATCCCCGGCACCGCGGTCATCGCGCCGGTGAGCCGGTAGAACTTGACGTTCCCGTCGGGGACGATCTGCTTGCCGTCCGGCGAAACGGTGCCGTAGCCGTAGATGTGCCAGCCCTTGCCGTCCGGATCGTAGTTCCAGAACTGGGTCCGGGTGCCCGGCGCCTCCTTGGTGTAGTTCGGGTAGACGATCGTGGCGCCCTCGGGGAACAGATAGCTGCCGCCGGGCTGGACGGTGAAGTACACCGGGACCTTGGTCGGGGGCAACGGGAACGGGGGCCGGTCGATCGGGATCGGGGTGAGGCTCAGCTCGGTCACCACGGTGCCGTCGGCGTCGCGGACGACGCTGCCCGCCGGGAGCCGCACCTCCAGGCCGGGGATGGCCTTGGTGGTGAGCACGGTCTCGCCGGTGGTCGGGCTCGGGACGTGCACCGTGGCGGCGGTGTCGATCTCCGGCAGGAACACCGTGTACGGCAGGACGAGCATCTGTCCCGCGTGGGTGTCCACGCCGATGTCGAACGCGCCGAACGCGCGGCCGGTGGCGTTCGCGCGGCCGTCGACGCGCAGGACGACGTGCCCGTCCGGCAGCCCGGTGAGCGCGAACTTGCCCTGGTCGTCGGTGACGACCCGCTGTCCGCCGGCACTGACGGCGACACCGGCCAGGGCCTGCCCGGACGTCGCGGCGATCTTGCCGACGACACCGGTGAACCCGACGGCGAACTGCAGCGGACGGTCCCGCGCGGGCACCGGCTCGTACCGCGTGTTCCAGTCCGTACCGCCGAGGTTGGCGGCGTCCGGCTGCCAGCCACCGGCCGGTGCGCAGGTGGACGGGGACGGCGGCGCGGCCGCGGGCTCCGGTGCGGCCGGTGGCTGCGCGGACCCCTGCGGGACCGGGGAACCCTTGGCGGGCTGCGGACGCGGCTCGGCCGGGACGCACTTCGGGGTGACCGGTTTCGGCGGATCGATGCGCGTGCTCTGCGCGAGCACTGCCGCCGCCGGTTTGCTGATCGCGACGGTCATCGAACCGGTGACCGCGCCCGCCGGGTCGAACACGAGCGTGTAGGTACCGGTCGCCTTGAGCGGGGACAGCTTGAAGCGGTCGTACGACATCCACGAGTGCCGCGGCGAAACCGTGCCGTCCGGCGCGATCAGGCTGTAGTAGGCGCCGTAGTTGTTCGGGAAGCTGCGGGTGACGTCCAGTTGCAGGACGTCGTTCGCGGTGCCGTCGAAGGTCACCTTTCCGTTCTGCCCGGTCCTGGCGATGGTGATCGTCTTGGCCGGGCCGCCGATTTCGGCCTTGCCGCCGTCGGCTTCCCCGGACAGTGCGATCCCCAGCTCACCGGTGGCGGGCCCGCTCGACTCGTCGAGCGGTTCGAGGAGGATCCGGTAGTCACCGGTCACCGGCAGCGTGGTGAGGTCGAGAGCGTTGGGCAGGTTGAACGTCTGCGGGCCGTCGAGCGTGCCACCGTCCGGCTTGAGCACCTTCACCTTGAGGAACGGGATGTTCGGCGAGGTGAAGCCGAGGCTGAGCCGTTGCCCCGCCTGCCCGGCGAACTTGCCGGTCACCGTCTGGCCGGTGACGGAGATCGCCGGATTCGGGATCGGCCCGTCGATCGCGAGCTGGCCGAGGTCGAGCGGTTCCGACGCCGCGATCGTGACGCTGCCCGTCGTGGCGTAGCCCGGATCGAGGTGGATGCGGTACTTCCCGGTCTCCGGCAGCGCGGGGATGTCCAGCTTGCCGTCGATCGAGCTGTTCACCAGCCTGCCACCGGTGGGCTGGTAGACCCGCATGGTGAGGGTGCCGGGCAGGCTCTTGTCGCGGGTCTGCAGGTGCAGCGGGCGATCCTTGACGCCGTCGTAGTCGAACCACACCTCGCGGCCGGGCCGGTCGATGGTGACCTTGGTGTGCGCGTTGATCGGCAGCTTGCCCGCTTCGGTCCCGGAGGTCAGCCAGCCCCGCGCGGCGCCGACGGCCTCCCAGCCGCTCATGAACAGGTTGTGCTCGCCGTTCTTGCGGACCGGGATGTTGCGGATCTCCTGCGTGCCGTTCCGCAGCTCGACCTGGTTCTCGTCCGGCTCGACGAGGATGCCGCTGGGATAGCCGGGTCTTCCGTTCTCCCGCAACGTGTTCTCGGTGGTGGCGAACCGCAGCGGCTTGCCCGCCACCCCGGTGAACGGCAGCCGGACGGACTGGCCAGGCCGGTTGATCTTCATCAGCGTGCCGGGCCCGTCGACGGCCAGCGCGCCCGGTTCGAGCACGCTGGACAGCCACACCTTGCCCGCGCCGAGTTCCTCGGGCCCGAACGTCACGCCGACCTTGTAGGTGCCGGTCGTCTTCGCCCGGAACACCATCGTCGGGGTGTACGTGGTCAGCGACGCCTTCCAGGTGCCGCCGCCGTGGCCGTCGGGGTAGGTGACCAGCACGTCGAAGGTGTTGGCCGGCATGCTCAGATCGGTCAGGCCGAAGCTCAGCCATTCACCCGCGGTGGCGGTGAACGTCATCTCCGCGCGCTGCTGCGGCACGGTGACGGTGAACGGGACACCGGTGCCGTCGCGCGTCAGCTTGTCGCCGGTCAGTTCGTGCGACGCGGTGATCCGCACCTTGCCGGACGCGGTGTCGTCCGGCGCCACGACGATGGAGTACGTGCCGTTGGCACCGAACACCGGGATGTCCTGGCGCAGCGTGCTGCCCGCCCACAGGTCGAGCGGATCGCCCATGGTGCGGCGGGCGAAGTCGCCGCCGTGCGGGGTGAACATCCACATCGCCGAGCGGACCGGGATCGTGTTGTTCTCCAGGTCGAGGTGCACCCGCTCGCCGGCCTTGCCGTCGATCAGGACCACCGCGTCCTTGCCTGCCGGGATGTCGAGCTCCAGCGGCTTGCCGAGTTCGATCCGGCCGCCGTACACCAGCTTGTCGATCACGAAACCCCGTGGTGCCACGAGGAAATCGCTCCCGCTGGCGGCCGTGCCGCCCGGGGTGCGGACGGTGATCCGGCCGGACGACGCCGCCGCGGGCACCTCGACGGTCAGGCTGGTGGTGCCCGCCTGCTTGACCCGCGCGGTGGTCTGGTGGAACAGGACGACGTTGCGCGCCGGGTCGGGATCGAATCCGGTACCGGTGATCGTGACGGTGTCGCCCGAGTTGGCGCGGTCGGTGGAAACCCCGGTCACCGTGGGTGCGGGGACGCCGCGGCTGACGATGAACGGGGTGCGCGCGGCCGCCGTCTTGCCGTTGGCGGTGACCTTCACCGCGCCCGCGCCGGTGCCCGCCGGGACCACCACGGTGAGCCGGTTCACCGAGGCGGCGGTGACCTGCGCGGCGATCCCGTCGAAGGTCACCTTGTTGTCCGCGGGCTGCGCCGCGAAGCCGGTTCCGCTGATCTCGACGGTGCTGCCGATCGGGCCGCGCGCCGGGACCATGGCGAAGATCGACGCGGTGTCCGTGCGGTACCGGTCGGTGGCTTCGAGGTTGCCCGCGGCGTCGTACCGATAGGCGGCCGCCTCGCCGGAGTTGTTGGTGACCCCGGCGAGCTGCCCGGCGGCGTCGTAGAAGTAGTCGCGCGGACCGGCGGGGGCGCCGGCCACGAAGACGTACTTCGCCGGCGCGGACTGCACACCGGACGCGGTGACCTTGGCCCAGACGGTCAGCGTGCGCTGCCCGGAGCGGACCGGGGTGAGGCTGATCGTCGCGGTGCCGGTGCCCGCCGGGACCTCGGTGGCCGCGGCGTCGGTGTCGAGCTGGTACCGCAGCACGTCCGCCGCGACGGCGCCCTGCGAGCGCAGCGTGAACGTCCCGGCCTGGCCGAGGCTGCCGTGCGGCTGCCCGTCCGCCGGGTAGTCGGCCGACGAAACGAGTGGCACGTCCGGGGTCGGCGCCGCCCCGGCGACGACGAAGGTGTACGTCGTGGGCGCCGACGCCGAGCCCGCGCTGCCGATCGCCCAGACCACCAGCGTGTGCGTTCCGCCGGTCGGCGGCGTGATCCGCGCCTGGACGTCACCGGTGCCGGGGACGTCGCTCGTCGCGCCGTCGTCCAGTTTCCAGCGATAACCCGAGATCGGCGTGGTTCCGTTGGCGCGGAAGGTGAACACGCCCTCACGACCGGCGTCGCCGTGTGGCTGTCCGTCAGCCGGATAGTCCACAGAGGACACAGCAGGGGCGTCCGGCGGGGCCAGCGGGGCGACCTCGAACCGGTAGTCGGTCGGTGCGGAAACCGCGCCCGCGCCGGTGAACGTCCGCACGGTCAGCGTCTGCGGCCCCGCTGTGGTGGGCGTGATCTTCACCAGGACCTTGCCGGTGCCCGCCACGTCGGCGGCCGGACCGCCGTTCAGCTGCCAGCGGTATCCCGCGATCGCCGTCGAGCCGGTGGGCCGGAAGGTGAACGCGCCCTCCTTGCCGGGCGCGCCGTACGGGGCGCCGCCCGAGGGGTAGTCGAGCGAAAGCACCTGCGGCGCACCGGGTCCACCCGGCGGATCGGCCACCACGAAGGTGTAGGTCGCCGGTGGTGACACGGTGTTCTCCGCGCCGAGCGCCCGGACGGTCAGCGTGTGCTGGCCCGGCGTCCGCGGGGTCGCCTTGATCTGCACCTCGCCGCTGCCCGCGACGTCCGCGGGCCCGCCGTCGTCGAGCTGCCACCGGTATCCGGTGACCGGGACGGCGCTGGACGGCTTGAGGACGAAGATCCCTTCCCTGCCCGGCTCACCATGCGGCTGCCCGTCCGCCGGATAGTCCGAAGAGGACACTGCAGGCGCCGCGGGCGGCTGGGCCGGCGCGGCGACCACGAAGGCGTAGGTCGACGGCTGCGAGGCCAGGCCACCGGCGGTGAACGCGCGCACGGTCAGCGTCCGGTTGCCCGCCGCACCCGGGGTCACGGTCACCGAGGTGTCCCCGGCCGCCGCGACCTCGGTCGGCTGAGCATCGGTGTCCAGCTGGTACACGTACTTCGCGACCGACACCGCATCGCCCGGCTTCAGGACGAACGTGCCCGGTCTGCCCACGCCGCCGTGCGGCTGTCCGTCGGCTGGATAGTCCACAGAGGACACCAGCGGTTTGGCGGGCGGCACCGGGGCGGGTGTGCCCGGCCCCGCGGCGAACAGGCTCGGCCGCGGCACTTCGGCGCCCACGGCGAAATGGCCGTGCCACTGGGCACCGGCGCCGAAACGCGTGCCGTCCGAGACGCCGACGTAGGCCTTCGCGTCAGTGCCGCGAGTGAACGTGGCGACGTCGAACTTGCCGTCCCCGGTGAAGTCCCCGATACCGGGCAGTTCGCCGCCCGGCGCGAAGTTCGCGTTCCACTGGCGGGCCGCGCCGAACGCGGTCCCGCTGGAAAGCGCGGCGGTCACCTGACCGTTCGTGAACGACAGGATGTCGTCCTTACCGTCGCCGTCGATGTCGCCGACGCCCGCCCGGTTCGCGTCGGGTGCGAAGTTGTCGTGCCACTTCTCGGCGGTGGGCGCGAACTTCGTGCCATCGGAACGCGCCACGTACACGTCGGCGGCCTCGCCACCGGTGAACACGACGATGTCGTCCTTGCCGTCACCGTCCACGTCCCCGACCGCGGGCATTTCGGTGCCACGGGCGAGGGCGGTGTGCCACTTCACCGACGGCAGGAACTTCGTCCCGTCCGACAGCGCCACGTAGACGGCTCCGTCGCCACCCCGGGTGAACGTCGCGATGTCGTCCTTGCCGTCGCCGTTGAAGTCACCGACCAGCGGAATTTCCTCGCCCGCCGCGAAATAGTCGTGCCACAGCCCCGCGGTCGGCGAGAACTTCGTCCCATCGGACAGGGCGACGTAGACCTTCGCGCCGGTTCCTCGCGTGAACGTCGCTATGTCGGCCTTGCCATCGCCGTTGAAGTCACCGGTCAGCGGGATCTCGTTCTGCACGGCGAAATGGTCGTGCCATTTCCAGCCGTCCTGGACGAACTTCGTGCCGTCGGAAAGCGAAACGTAGACCGCCGCCGTGTCTCCGCGGGTGAAGGTGACGATGTCGTCCTTGCCGTCCCCGTTGAAGTCGGTCTTCGTCTTCTTGTGCCGCGACGGTTCGGCGACGACGAACGAGTAGGTGGTCGCGATCGACGACACGCCGGTCGCGTCCAGCGCGCGTACCGTCAACGTCCTGGTGCCCGACGCGGCGGGCGTCAGGTTCACCGAAACCTGGCCGGTCGCCGGGACTTCGGTCGGCTTCGCGTCGGAATCGAGCTGGTAGACGAACTTGCTGATCGGCGCGGTACTACCCGGTTTGAAGGTGAACGAACCCGCCTTGCCCGCGCCGCCGTGCGGCTGTCCGTCGGCCGGATAGTCCGAAGAGGACACTACGGGAGCGGCGGGCGGGGCGGGCGGAGTGCCCAAATAGGACACAGCGAGTGTGGGGCGCAGCAACGGTTCCGTCGCTTCGTCGGACAGGAAGAGCACGCGCTGTGCCGCGCCCGCCTCGTCACGCAGCTTGACCTGGAACCCGTTGTTGGTGGCCGGGTTGTCCACCCAGCCCTGGACCATGCCGGCGTTTTCCCAGATGTGCCAGGTCGGTTTGTCGGGGACACCGGAGACGAAGTCGGCCCTGGCCGCGATGTCCCCGCCGGGGGCGGACCACGCCGTCGCCGCCGACGCCCGGTTCCAGGTGGCTTCGTTCTCCACGAACGGTTTCGTGAGCGTATGCCCGTCGAAGGTCGCACCGGCACCGTTCGAGTAGAAGCCCCAGAGCGAAAGGTCGGCGTCCACGATCCTGGTTCCCGCCGGGATCGAGGTCAGGCCGTCGAACTTCACGACCGCCCGTGTCTTGCCGAAGGTGCCACTGTTGTTACCGACCTGCAGCCACGGCTGCCCGGTCAGCACGTTGAGGTTCGTGTTCGGCTGGTTCGCGGCGAGGGTGGTGTCCGCGCTCGCCCGGAAGGTCTGCCGGACCTGACCCGCCTTGGGTGTCCTGGTCATCTGCGTGGCACTCGGGACGAGCTGGCCGTCGCGGGTCTTGACGACGATCATGTAGTAATACGCGTTCCACCCGAGGTCCGGCGCGCTGTCCGGGGTGACCGGGGCGGTGGTGTCGACGAACCGGGTCGCCTGCGCGCCCACCGAGGTGATCAGCGTCGCCGACGAGGGCGTGAAGACCTGCGAGACCGAGCGGTGCACCTGGTATTCGACGATGTCGTCGTTCACGTTGGCGGGATCGGGATCGGTGTAGGGCGCCCAGTTCAGTTCCGCGCCGGTGGCGTAGGCCTTCGTGATGGTCTGGAGCACCGCGCCCGGACGTCCATAGGTCAGGACCAGTTTCGGGAACGTCGCCGTGTCGCCGTTGTAGACGAACTCGGCCGCGTGGTGGACCGCGCCGCCGCGCTTGAGCGTCTCGTCGGTCGCCTTCACCAGGAGACCGTGGTTCGGCGCCGAACCGGAAACCCACGACTGGGCGATGTTGCGGACGTCCCATTCGGACCAGACCTGGGAAACGTTGGCGCGCTTGACCGCGGCCGAAAGCCCCGCCTCGGCGAACGCGGCGTTGGCGTTGTTCCACGTGACGGTGTTCTGCGCCCACGGGCTGGTGATCCGGCGCGCTTCCATCGTGACGTCGTTCGCGCCGGTGTACAGCTCGTTGTCGTAGTACATCCGTAGTTTCGCCGACGTCAGGCTCGTGCCCGCCGGCACCACCGACATGTCGAACTTCACCAGGCTGCGCGCGATGCCGGTGTCGTCGGTCCCCACCGAAAGCTGGTAGTCCGCGCCGTCGTTGCGGTCCGGGCTGTCCGACCAGATCTGGCTGTCCTGCCCCGAATTCGACGTCGGCTCGACCCGGATCGTCGGGTCGATCACCACGGGATACTTCCGCTGCGGGGCGGCCAGCCATTCCCGGTCGGCACGCACCACCACGGTGATCGTTTCACCGTGCTGTTCCACGGTTTGCGAAACCTTGTCACTCCACGACTTTCCGTGCGGCGACTTGGCGTCGTCGGCGGAATCGGTCATGAACGGCCGTGGCATCACGTACAACGGCGGACCGTCCGCGAGACCAGGGGCGGAAGCGAAGAAAGCGATCGAACCGTCCGGCCGCGGCTGTGCGACGACTCCCTGCGCGCGCAAGGTGAACCGGTACGTCCCGTCCTTCGGCGGCGCCGCGAGGACGATTTTTTCCTTGAGGGAATCAGCCGTGACCTGATAACGCAGCTCCGCGCCGTCCACGGCGTTCGGATAACTGACCGAATCCCGTTCCGCCTTCGGTTCGAGCGGCCTGGCCGGGCCGTCGAGGCCCATTTCCACCCGGGTATCGTTCAGCGCGAACCGGGCGAGCCGATCGGTCCGGTCACCGAAAGAACTGGTGAACGCATTGGTGTCGTTACCGAACCGATAGCCGTCCGTGGCCCGGGCGCGCACCGTCGTGTCTATCGGCTGCCACGTCCCCTTGGCATCGCGAAAATGCTGGGGTTGAGCGGAAACCTCGGCCTCGTACTGGCCGTTGGAAAGCTCGTACACCCGCATCGCCGACGCACGGCGATCGGCCAGTTCCCGTACCCGGGTCGGCGGTCCCGCGGGTTTCTGTGCCTGCGCCGACGCCGCGTTTTCCTTGCCACGCGGCAAAGGAGCCGACGCGGGCAGGCCAAGCGAAACGACGGCGAACACCATCGCCAGTACCAGAAGGCGTGAGAGCACAACGAAACGACGCGGCACGCGCACTGTTCCCCCCAGGTCACGGCGAGCGGACGCCGTTCCCCCAGGCAGGATGGACGAGCCGCTCGTGCTGGGATGAGCTTAACCAGCGCCGGACTGTCCGATATAGAGCCAAACAGACGATCTTAGGAGCGATCGGACAGACCAGACGAGTCAGCGGGTGTCGGCGGCGGTCTTCAGGCAGTCCAGCATCGCCGCCCGCGCCTGTTCACCGTGACTGTCCGGCGCCTTCCCGCCCGCCGTCCCGTCCACGAACGCCTTGGTCTCCGCCGGGGTGGCGTAACGCAGGTACCAGTCGGCGAGGCACCCGGCGGTCTGGTCCGAGGTTCCCCGCGTCTGCGGGTCCGCCTTGATCTTGGCGATGATCTCGTCCCGCCCCGGCGTCCGGTCCCCCGAACAGGCGGCGAGCGCTCCCAGCAACACTACGGCCGTCAGGCCGCGAGCAAGGCGAGTCATGGCGGTCAGCGTAAGCCCCGCGGACCGCTCGCGGAATACCCCTTCGCTCCCGCCCGCACCGCGGGGGCCAAGATCCACAAAGGACTGTGCCGCTGGCAGCGAAGTCCCGTGTGGACAATCGGCCGTCGGTCCGTGTTCGGGACAGGGGCCCGGCACTGGAGTGTCGCGAAGGGGACATTGACGGCGTTGAGCGCCGGTAAGGAGGCCTTCACGGCATGCGGTGGGTCCGGGGCGTGTGTCGGGGGGGGGGCGGGGGGGGGGCGGCGCCCGGGCGGCCGACGGCG
>NZ_JBHYIK010000028.1:47975-102917 GCF_042739735.1 Amycolatopsis sp. NPDC059027
TGGTTCGCTACGGCGCGGTTCGTGAGTGAACTCGTCGGCAACGGAGCGTTCGCGACATCGGGCGAACGGAGTCGGCGAGCGCAGGGAAGTCCGAGGGACGCCCTGGGTGCATCCACCGCACCCAGGGACGCCCTTGTCACACCCCAGGCCAGCGCACCGAAGGCGTCCTACAACACAACCGGCGACACACGCGGCCCCAGAATCCTTAGTGAGAAAACCTCAATGTGGCATTCACGGAATCACGCCTTCCCCGGGGAAGGGGCCTGCGTCACATCGAGTGAGGGACCTCGGCCACAGCGGGTGACGGGAACCCGGTTATCGTGGAGTTCGTTGATTCACTCGAGGGTTGTCGCAGGTCAGTGAGGGTAGGAATGGACAGCGTTTCGCGGAAGGCCACCCCGCGTCCGGTGAGCACCGGGTCATCGGCGCGCGCGGCCGCCGCGGTCACGGCGCAGGACGAGCAGGCGGTCGGCCCCGAGCTTTCGTATTCCCGCTTTCTCCTGGTGTACAAGTTCGCCATCGAGGAGCTGATGACGAAGCTGCGCATCCTGAGCGAGGAGTTCGACTTCGTCCACCGGCATGACCCGATCGAGCACATCACCAGCCGGGTCAAGCGGCCGGAGGCCATCCAGGACAAGCGGCGCCGCCGGGGCATCCCCGCCGACCTGGCCGCCATCGCCGAGCACCTCGACGACATCGCGGGCGTGCGCGTGATCTGCCCCTTCATCTCCGACGTGTACCGTGTGGCCGACATGCTCACGTCACAGGACGACGTGGAACTGCTGCGCCGGAAGGACTACATCGCGAACCCGAAGCCCAACGGGTACCGCAGCCTGCACCTGATCGTGCGCATCCCGGTGTTCCTCTCCGACCGGGTCGAGAAAGTGAAGGTCGAGCTGCAGTTCCGCACCATCGCGATGGACTTCTGGGCGACCCTGGAGCACAAGCTGTTCTACAAGTACGACGACCGGGTCCCCGCGGACTTCGCCGAGGAGCTCGCCAGTACCGCGATGATGTCCGCGCAGCTCGATGCCCGGATGGAGGCACTGCACGAACGGCTGCGCTGAACGACGCCCCGACGTCCTTTGTGGACTTCGACGCCGGGAAGGGACCCTTGCGGGACCCGAGTGCCGCGAACGTTCCCTTCGCGGCGCTGGATACTGTCTTCACCGCCGAGATTTGTTCGGTACCGGTGTAACCATCTTCCCCGGTAGCGCGATGTAGGGCCTATCTCCGGAGACCAGGAGGTACCGCATGAGCACTCGCGGCAAGTGGCGGGGACTGGCGATCACCTACGGCGTCGTAGCGGGTATCCAGGGTTATCTGGCGGTGACCACCAGCGTGACGTGGGCTGTGGTCGTCGCGTCGGCGTGCGGGCTGATCGCGATCGCGTGCGGCGTCACGGCTTGGCGTGTGACAGAGAACGGCCATTCGTCCAGCACATCGGCACAGGACCGACACTCCATAGTGGACAGGAACCACACGCTCAGCTGATCCGCACGCGGTCACTGTCGTTGCCGGAGAGGAACAACGCCAGCGCCTGCCCCTCCTCGGCGACGTCGGCGCGTTCGGTCCGGGAGAAGCGCCGCAGCGGGGTGACGCTCACGGTGTCCGCCTCGACGCTCCAGGTCGCCGCGACCCGGCCGTCGACGAGGACGACGCGTTCCCCGGCGACCGACAGGCCGCGGTGGTCGTCGTCGATGATCCGGCCGCGGTCCTGGTAACCGAGGATCGCGTTGTCGAACGCCGGCAGGAACCGCACCGGGGCGGGCGTTCCGGGATCCGGGCGGGGCGCGTCCGGCAGGTCCAGCAGTTCCCGGCCACGCTCGTCGCGGAAGGAGACCAGCTCCTCGCGGATCGCGGACACCGCCGCGGGCAGTCCGGCGAGGCCGCACCAGGCACGCAGGTCCGCCGACGCCGCCGGGCCGAACGCGGCCAGATAGCGCCGGACCAGTGTCTGCCCGACCGGGTCGGCGCCATCCGGGGACGGCGGGTCGATCTCGCGCCCCAGCCACGAAGAAAGCAGGACGTAGCGCACTCCCGCCTTGGTGCGCCACAGCCCGCGCGGCGGCAGCTGCACCACCGGGAGGAGCGCGGCGATCAGCAGCTCGCCCAGTGCCCGCGGTCCCGGTCCCGGCCACCGGTCGGCGAGTTCCCGCGCGAGTTCGCCCATCGAGCGCGGTACGTCGTCGGCCAGTACCGCCCGGCCCGCCGCCGCGAGCTCGCCGAGGTTCACCCCGTCGAGCTCGCGGCGGTAGGTGCCGAGCACCCGTTGCCGCAGCATGGCGTCGTGCCGGGCCCGCCAGGTCAGCACGTCGTCGGCGGTGAGGAGGTGGACCGTGCGGCGCATGAGATGCGTCCGCACCACCCGCCGCCCGGTCAGCAGGTCGTCCAGTGCCGCCGGCTCGAAGGCACGCAGCCGGGACCACAGGCCGACGAACGGTTCCTGTGGTTCCTGCGCCTGCAGCCCACACAGCTGCCCGACGGCGTCGAGCACCGGCAGATCGGCACGGTCGAGCAGCAGCTGCCTGGCGAGCGTCGCGCGGTTGAGCGCACGGGTGTCGAGAACGGGCACCGGTCAGCTCGACTTCTGCCCGTCGATGCTCTCGCGCAGGATTTCGGCGTGTCCGGTGTGCTGGGTGGTCTCGGCGATGACGTGCAGCAGGACCCGGCGCACGCTCCACACCGTTCCCGGCTCGTGCCAGGGCGCGTCCGGCATCGGATGGGTGACCGACAGGTCGGGCAGGGCGGCGATGACCTCCGCGCTGCGAGCGGCGACCTGCTCGTAGTGCTCGATGACCCCGGCCAGCGTCTCGCCGGGCAGCAGCCGGAAGCCGTTCTGGTGGTCGATCATCCACTGGGGGATCTCACGCGCGGTACCGGCCGCGATGTCCGCCCAGGTGACTCCCTCCGGCAGCTCGTAGTTCATCGCGCCGGGGCCTTCCACCACGAACCGCAGCCACTGCGCCTCCATGGCCGCGACGTGCTTGAGCAGGCCGCCCAGACACAGCGCGCTGACCGTCGGAGTTGCCTTCGCCTGCTCGTCGCCGAGCCCGCGAGTGGTGTTGATCAGGGCCGAGCGCGCGGTCGCGAGCAGGGCGAGCAGGTCGGTCCGCTCGGCGTCGAGCGTCGGGGAGGACGAGGTGGTGGTCACGGTGTTCGGGCCCTTCGGGTTGTCGTTTTCCGGCACGAGACCACGATGACAGGAGTAGCGGCCAGGATGTGTCCGCTACGCGGGCAGAATGGAAGTCATGCCGAAAACCTCAGCACGGCTGCTCTCCCTGCTCTCGTTGCTGCAGGCACGCCGGGACTGGCCGGGGACGCTCCTGGCCGAGCGGCTCGACGTCAGCCCGCGCACGGTTCGCCGCGACGTCGACCGCCTGCGCGAACTCGGCTATCCCATCGTGTCCACCAAGGGCCCCGACGGTGGCTACCGGCTCGACGCCGGCCGGGAGCTGCCGCCGCTGCTGTTCGACGACGACCAGGCCGTCGCCCTCGCCGTCGCGCTCCAGCTCGCCACGACCTCCGGCGCCGGCATCGAGGAAGCGGCGGTGCGCGCGCTGAACACCATCCGGCAGGTCATGCCCGCGCGCCTGCGCCATCGCATCGACACACTCCGGGTCACCGCGGTCGAACGGCCGGCGAACCGGCCGGGCCCTCAGGTCGACAGCGCCGTGCTCATGGCGCTCAGCGCGGCCGTCCACGCCCGCGAAGTGCTGCGCTTCGGCTACGCCCCGGTCACTCTCCCGGACCGCGGCACCGGCACGGACACCCCGCCGCGCCGGGCGGAGCCCCATCACCTCGTCACCTGGGGCGGCCGCTGGTACCTCGTCGCCTGGGATCTCGACCGCGACGACTGGCGCACCTTCCGCGCCGACCGGATCACGCCGCGCATTCCCACCGGCCCCCGGTTCACCCCGCGCGAACTCCCCGGCGGCGACGTGGCCGCGTTCGTGGCTGGCAAGTTCCTGGGCACCGGCGACACGGGCGGCTGGCCCTGCCGCGGCGAAGTCGTCCTCGATCTCCCCGCCGCCACCGTGTCCGGCTACACCCGCGACGGAATCGTCGAGGAACTGGGCCCCGACCGGTGCCGGCTCGTCGCCGGCTCGTGGTCGTGGCCGAGCCTGGCCGCCGGCCTCGGCAGGTTCGACGCCGACATCGAGGTCGTCGGCCCGGCCGAACTCAAGGCCGCCTTCGCGCGGCTGGCCCGCCGCTACACCAAGGCCGCGAACGGCACACCCGCCACGTCGTCCCCCGCCCCATGAGCCCGTATGTCCACAGTGGACAATCCGGGCGGCGGGAAGAGCCGGTGCCGCCCCCACGCGGCACCGGCGTCCTGGTCAGTGCCATGGCACCGCCACCAGCGCCAGCACCATGGAAACCGGCCAGATCACGGCCAGCAGCACGGCACTGCCCGCCGCGATGACGATCGCCGCGGCCACCGCCGCCGCCACGAGCCCCCCGGCGACCGAGAAATAGCAGAGCCCCAACGGCCCGAAGACGACGGTCCAGAGCAGCGCCGCCCCCGCCGACTTGCCTGCCGGACGGTCGACGGGATACCGGCCGGGGCCGACCACTTCCCGGCCGGCGCCCTGGTACCAGCCGCCGGACACGAGTGGGGGATGCGGGGTGAAGGGCTTCGGGTAGATCCCGAACGACCTCGGCGGCGGCATCGCCCCGAACTCCTGGCGCCCGGCCTCGTGTCGTCTCACCACATTCTCGGCCCCACGCATGACGTACCTCCCCGGTCACGGCGTAAGGCCTGGTGAAGTGGCCTGTCGCCTGGCACAATTGCTGGTTGCGGTCAGAAACTTCGGCTGTGTTGCCCACTGACGATGCTGGCGGTCCGGGGAAGCGAGCGATGCGTCAAATGGAACACGGGGCCAAACCGGGCCCGTCGGAACGGGAGGGGCCACGTGACGGGTTCCTCCGCCATTGAGAATGGGGAACGCAGAGCCTGGTTCCGGCTGACGCAGTCGGAGCGGGCCGCCCTCACCGCCGCCGGGTACGTGAAGGTGTGGCGTCCCGGCCAGATCCTCGCCCTGCAGGGCAGCCCGCCCGCCAGTGTGTTCGTCGTCCTGCGCGGCTGGGTGAAGATCAGCGCCACCAACTACCGCGGCGACGACGCGCCGCTCGCCGCGCGTGGCCCCGCCGAGATCGTCGGGGAACTGGCCCCGATCAGCGGCCTGCCAAGGGCCGCGACGATGTCGGCCATCGACGAGGTGCACACCCTGGTGGTGGCGCGGGAGAAATTCCTGGGGGTACTGCGCGCCTGCCCGCGCATAGCCGAGGAATTCCTCCGCTCGGCGGCGATCCGCCTGCAGGAGTCCGATCGGCTCCGCCTCGAATCCGGAGGGCCGGACTTTCCGCAACGCCTGGCCGCGGTGCTCCTGGAACTGTCTTTGCAGCACTCACCCGGCGGAGCCGGGGACAAGCAGGTCGATCTCCACTTCAACCAGGGCGAACTGGCGAGCTTCGCCCGCGTCTCCCGCAGCACCCTGGTCCGTGGCCTCGACGAACTCCGCAAGCTGGGCATCGTGCGCACCGCCCGTCAGCGCGTCACGATCACGCGGCCCCACGCCCTCCGTGAACTGGCCGCGGGCCACTCGCCTTCGCCGCGGGAGGACCGGTTTGATTGATACGGCGTCGTTGTGGGCATCTCGGTTATCCTGGGAAACATCTGGCTCTCGCAACCTTTGGGTGGTAGAGGAGATCGGCACAATGAATTCGTTCTCGGCCAGTACCGAACCGGACATCGAATCCGCGTTGATCGACCTCGACGGTGTCCCTTTCACGGCATTGCGAGAGCTGGACGACGCTGCTCTCCGCCATTCGGCGAATCACGTGGTGGAACGCACCAGGCATGTCCGCGCACGCTACCGGAGTGGAACCGGCAACGCCGGTGAGCGCATCGACTGATGCCATCACCGCCCAGTGAGCGCCCCACGTTCCACCGCTTGTCCTGGCGGGATTTCGACGCACTCGCGCGGCTCGACGGCGATGAGGACATGGCACGTCGGCTGCGCCGGGCCGAGCGGAGCAGACGGAAGCTGTTGTTGCACGCGCTGATGACCGAGGCGGCGAAAGTCTCGGAATCGCTGGGCCCGTTGCCGCCGCTGGACTCGGTCTGGGAACTGCTGGCGCGGGCCGAGGCCAGATCGCCGAGAACGGTGAACCGGATGCTCACCAGTCCCTATACCGGGAGCTGGGCGGGCTACACGACTCGCTTGCTGCGCAACGGAATCGACGGTGTCGGTCCACTGTGGATGCACCTGGGGCACGTGCACGCGATCGCGGCGGCCGCGGCGATCCAGGCGGAACTGGACTTCGAGATCGCCATCCCGGTGTGGCACGGCAACGCCATCCTCCCGGCGCTGGGCATGGCCCGATTGCCCGCCACCGCACAATTCTCATTGGCGACAGTACGCGGCGCGAGCAACCGCTACGTTGTCTCGACCGCCGACACCGCGGTACGGCTGCCGGTCGCGTTCGCCACCGACGGACCGGGCTGGTGGGGCATCCGGAAAGTGCGGAGCCGAGTCGGTGCGCACCGGTTCTCGCTGCGGTTGGACGACCTCGACCCCTACCGCGGCCTTTACGAGCCGATCCCGCCCGAACGACTGCCCACCGGAGACGTCGCGCGGTGGCAGCGACTGATCGACGAGGCGTGCCGGTTGATCGCCACGCACCTGCCCGAGCTGGCCGAGGTCATGCCGGTGGGGCTGAATTCACTGGTGCCGAAGCCACATGTCCTCTTCCGGAATCCGAGCGCTTCGACCGGGGAAGCGTTCGGCAGCGCGGTGGTCGGGCTGCCGACCGATGGCGCGGCGCTCGCCGCCACCCTGATCCACGAGTTCCAGCACATCGTGCTCGGCGGCCTGCTACACCTGATCGAGCTGTACGAGCCCGATCCGGGCGAGCGGATCTACGTGCCGTGGCGGGACGACCCGCGACCGCTCAGCGGTGCGCTGCAAGGGGTTTACGCCTTCTTCGGGGTCGCCGCCTTCTGGCGGGCCCTCGCTCGGGCGGATGCGACATCCCGGCGCGCGGCCTTCGAATTCGCCTACTGGCGCAGGCAAAGCTGGCACACCCTCCAGTCGCTGCATGCGGACGCGACCCTGACCGCCGCCGGACGCCGGTTCCTCGACGGCATCGCCGAACGCCTCGGCCCCTGGCAGGACGAGGCCGTATCGGCCGAAGTGAACGAACTGGCCGAGGCCGTCGCCCGGGACCACCTCGCGGGCTGGCGCACGCGTCACCTGCGACCGAATCCAGCGGCGGTCACCGAACTGACGGAGGCATGGCTGAGCGGACGTCCTCGGCCGACCGCCGCCATCAACGCGGCCGATCTACCGCCGACCCCGGTACCGGACGGTTCCTGGTCCCGTGCCCGGACCGACCTGATCCGGCTCACCGTCGACGACGCGGCCCCGTCCCCGGAAGCGCGGCCCAGGGTCCCGGGCGCCACCGCCGGCGATTTCGCTTACGCCCGCGGACATTTCGCCGAGGCGGCCGAGTGCTACCGAGGGGAACTGTCCGCGTCCCCGGACCGCCCGACGTCGCTGGTCGGTCTCGGCCTCGCGCTGTCCGCGCGAGGCCCGCATCCGGCCGCGCGCGCCCTGCTGCGCCGTCCCGAACTCGTCCGCGCCGTGCACCGGCAGCTGCGCACCGCCGCTTCACGGCCACCGACCGTGGAGCGGCTGGCCGCGTGGATCGGCCAGCTCATCCCCGAGTAGCCGTTCCCTACATCAACATGGGGTCGATGTCGCAGTCCGCGCGGATACCGCGGTTCGCGGCCTGGGTCCCGGGGTGTGCTTCGCCGAGAACCCGGCGGTACTTGACCAGAATCGGGTCCTGGAAGGGAGCGGCCTCCTCGGCACGGCCCGCGGCGGCGAGGTCCAGGCCGAGATTGAAGCAGGCAGCCAGAACGGTGGGGTGTTCCTCACCGAGCACCTGGCGACCGCGTTCGACCGCGTCGCGGCCCAGTTCGATCGCCTTTTCGAACTCACCGAGCGCGGAGAGGTCACTCGCCAGGTTGACCGTGGAGATGACCGCGTACGGGTGATCCGGGCCGATGCCGGCACGGAGGTGCTCGAGTGCGCGCTCGTCGAGGGTGCGGGCCGCCGCGGCGTCGCCCTGGTGCCGCAACGTCACCGCGAGGTCGACGGTGGCGGCCAGAGTGTGGGGGTGATGTTCGCCGAGGCCCCTCCGGTATCGCTCGAAGGTGTCCTCCCCCAGCTTCTTCGCCGCCGCGAGGTCACCCGAGTGGCGGAGATCGATGGAGTGCGCGAGAGCACAGGCCATGGTGGTGGAGTGGTCGTCGGTGTAGGCCAGCCGGAATCGGTGGAGGGCGTCGTTGGACAGGGGGAGCGCGCCGTCGTGGTCGCCGTCCTTCCGCCGGGCCACCGACAACAGGAAGCCGTAGGCCACCGCGTCCAGCTGATCCGCGCCGTAGCGGGTATGAAAGTTTTCCGTGACCCGTTCCTGCTGGACTCGCGCCTGACCGTATTCGCCTGCCTCACGCAAATCCACGTTCACCGCGCTGTTGACGCTGAAGGTGCGGACGTGGTCACGGCCGAGGACCTCGATCCGCCGCCGGAGGGTGTCCTGGTCCAGCTCCGCTGCGGCGCGGTAGTCACCGGACAGCCGGAGACTGAGCGCGTGCTGGTACGCGGCGTTGAGGGTTTCCGGGTCGTCCTCGCCGAACATCCGCTTGCACTTGGTGTAGATCTCCTCGCTCAGCTTGGTCCCCGCGGCGAAATCGCCCTGGGCCCGGAGATCGATCGTGATGTTCCGCTGGAGGGCGAAGGTCTCCTCGTTCTCTTCACCGGACACCTGCATGCGCAAGGCCAGGGTGCGCTGGTTGAGTTCCGCGGCCTCGGCGTAGCGGCCGATCGCCCACAGGTACAGCCCGAGCCGGGACGACACCTCGAGTGTCTGCGGGTTGGTCGGGCCGAGGATCTCGGTGAAATGCTCCCGTGCCTGCTTCCCGAGCCGGGCGGCCTCCTCGTGATCGCCGTATTCGAACAAGTACCGCATCAGGTTGATGTAGAGCTGACGCGGCCAGCTGTCGTCGCAGTCCAGCACATTGGCGGCGTAGGCGTGCGGCAGCAGTTCGCGGTAGCGCGACCAGTGCCTGCTCGACTCGGGGTCGTTCGGGTCGAGCGCGGCGAGCAGCTGGTGCGCGCCGTGCTGCATCCGGGCGTGCACCTGGGGTGCCATCACCCGGTTGCGCAGAACCAACTGGACCAGACGGTGCAACTGGAGAGTGTTGTTGCCGTGGTCGATTTTCGCGAGGCCGTACCGGTTGATGTCACGGATGGCACGGGCCAGCTTGATCGGATCGCGTAACGCCGCGTCCAGTTCCGGGGAGATCGAGACCCGGCTGACACCGGTGAGGAGATCACGGGAAATCGGCTCTGGCGAAAAGAAAGCACAAATGTGCAGGATCTGATGGGCTGCCGGGTTGCGGGTTTTCAGCTCCTCGAACGAGACGTTCCATGCGGCGGCGACGGATACTTCGTAGTCCGGGGCCGAAGCGGTGTCGAGGATTTCCTCCACCGACTCGTCGAAAAGACGCAGGTACTCGTGCACGGGCATGCCCGTGACCGCGCGCCAGGCCGCCGCCTGCTCGACGGCGAGAGGGAGGTCGCCGAGTTTCTCGGCGAGTTGGTCGGCGTCGCCGGGATCGATCTCCGGGCCGCGGCGGCCGAGCAGCTCGATGCTCTCCTCCCGCTTGAACACCGCCAGCTCCAGAGGCCGGGCGATACCGGCCCAGTCGGCATTGCGGGAGGTGATCAGGATTTCACCGGGACCGTTGCGCGGAAAGAACGGCAATACCACTTCCGGGCTGTCCGCGGCGTCGAAGACCAGGAGCCAGCGGCGGAACGGACGCCCGGTCCGCAGCGCTTCCAGGACGGCGGGCACCGCGACGTTGGCCTCGGTCGCGCCCTGCACGCCCAGGACGCGCGCGAGTTCGGTGAGACCGGCGCGGATCTGGGTGGTGTGGGTGGCGTCGATCCACCAGACGAGGTCGTAGTCCTGGAGATGGCGATAGATGTACTCGGTGGCCATCTGGGTCTTGCCGATACCACCGAGTCCGTGCACGGCCGACGGGAGGACGGCCGTGGTACCACTGGTGAGGCGTTTGGCCAGCTGGTCGAGAAGTTCACCGCGTCCGGTGAAATTCGGGTTGCGGGGCGGGACATTTCCCCAGACCGGCGGCGGATCCTCGGGCTGGCGGCTGGGGAAACTGCGCGTGCCCGCAGTCGCGGGATGCGGCATCGGCCTGGTCGCGTTCTCGGCCAAGTCGGGCTCGGCGAGACGAGGCGCGCGTCCCTCTGTCGCAGTTGATGTTCCGGCCGTCTCGGGCATCTTGGGACTCACAGTCTCGTTGGGTCTCACAGTTTTGCTCTGGATGGATTCAGAATTGGATACGTCAGGCTCCTGCAGCACCGCGTTCCGCAGCCTGTCAGCCCGGGACAGGTATGGGCCGGAGAGCGCGCGCATAACGGCGCTCTCCAGCTCGACGTCGGCCGACGACTCGAGGGTGAGCACCGGATCCGGCGTGTTGTGCGGATCGGCAATCGCGTCTCGCAGAGCCGAGAGTGCCGGAATCCTGCCACCGAAGTGGGCGGCCGCCACCTGCACGACGCCCGCCGTTTCCGAACGTCGCGCGCCGCTGAGCAGCAATTCCCGAACTGCTTCGGGAAAGGTGAAGGACCCACCTCTGTCCCAAGTGGACTCCCCCTCCTTGGGTCCGGGAGCGTACAGGATGCCCGAAACCAGTAGTTCGACGAGGTGCTGAATACCCGCTTCTGGCAGGAAATGCTGTCCTACCACCCGCGCGACGTCAAGACGGACCGGGACGGCGGCCAGCAACTGGGCCAGTCGTACCGCCTGAGGGGACGCCACACTCCGGAATCGGTGCACCCGTTCCGCGGGTGACATCCTTCCGGGTGGACTTTTGGCTTCGTCCGGGTGGATTCGATCGCCCGCGAGCACAACGGTGCCCTCGGTCGTGCCCGCGTGCGCGCCGGTGACCAGCCTGGCCCACCAGGCCAGCCAGCGCGGCTGCAGTTCGAGCACCGGCACCGGCACGGCTCCCGCCGGTACCACCGGACCGGGCTCGAGCCAGCTGTCGGTCAGGTCGAAAGCCCAGCGGCTGTTGGGGCGCAAGGCATTCGACACCCGAAGGTGTGCTTTGCGCGGCCCCAGCCCACATCGGCCCCACAGCCATTGCGGGAGCAGGTGCACGATGCTCACCGGCATCACCCGTCCCCAGCGGGCGAGCATCGGGTACACCACGTTCTTCTGCCACGCGTCGCCGACACCGTCAGTCACCAGAAGCACAACACGTCGCCCGGACGAGTCGAGAATTTCATCCGGGTCGCGGGCGGGCGCACCGGGAGTGCCACCGCGGAGAACGGGCGTCGCCTGGCCGTTGTCCTTGCCGGTTTCGAGCAACCGGAGCTGAATGCTGCGAAAGGCTCCCAGCTGCCCGAGCAGGCCTGCGAACGCGGACACCCGGGGCCGCCACAACGCCATCGACGGGCCGTTGTCCAACACGAGCGTCAGGTCCAGCCAACGCTCTTTTCTCGATCGTGTGACAGGCCACCACAGTCCTGTCTCCGCGGCCCGGACGGCAGTGGCCTCCTCGTCAAGGACCACATCGTTGATTCGTTGCGAGACCGTCGCGCGTTTCAGCGTTCTCAGAGCGCGAAAATAGTCCAGCGAATCGGGCAACGCGATTCCGCCGCTCGCAGCACCGTCCACCGTCGGTTCGGGCTGTTCGACGGGGCCGGTCTCGGCCGCGGCGACGACCATGCCCGGATCGTCTCCCGGCGACAGGACACCGGCGACCAGAGGAGACCGAGGCGAAAGTGACGGCGCGGGCGGGTTCTCCCGGGGTTCCGACGGTGCCTGACGGATCGGCGCCCCACTGTCGAACGTCGGCTCCGGCTCTTCCACCGGCGCGGCCCTCGGAGTGCCTCCCCCGGGGGTGATAGCAGCGGCCAGCCATACGGCGTCCGCGACCTCGGTCCAGCTCAGGTCGTCGAACTCGAGCCTCGCGCCTGTTCCGCGCGAGGCGGCGCCCCGCGGTCCCGTCGGCGGGACGGAACGCGGGTCGGAACCGTCGGCTGGCCTGCCCATTTCACCGCACCGTCAGTCGTTGCCAGAGCGCGTCCACCAGCCGCGGCCACGCCTCGTGGTCCGGTTGATACGCACCCGAGGTCGCCAAGTAAACCGCGTCGAGCAACCGGTCCGTGGGCAGGCCCCCTTCTGCCTTGCTCCGCTCGGCGAACTCGCGGACGAGCCGGTCGTGATGATCGCCGTCCTGCTCGGCCAGATGACCCGCCACGATCGCGGCGAGTTGCTCGAGATCCGGATTCTCTATCCGCAGCTGAAGGCACCGGCGGAGGAACGCGGGCGGGAACTCCCGCTCGCCATTGCTGGTCATGACGACGATCGGAAAGGCACGGCAGGCGACCCTGCCGTCCCTGACCACAGCGGCACGCTGCGGATCGGCGGTGTGCACGGTGACTTCCGGCTGCCGGTTACGCACCCGGGCCAGCTCCTCGACCGGGAATTCACCGTCTTCGAAGATCGAGAGCAGATCATTGGGCAGATCCGCCTCGGACTTGTCCAGCTCGTCGATCAGCAACACACGCGGGAGCCGCGACGGCAGGAAAGCCGTGCCCAGCGGGCCGAGCCGCACGAAATCGCCGATCGGCGGCTCCTCGGCCTCACCACCCCGCTGCGCCTGGCTGGTCGCCGCGGCTTGGACCCGGCCGATCGCGTCATAGCTGTACAGTCCCGAACCCAGTGTGGTGTGACTGGTGATCGCCCAGCGGAGCACCCTGCCCAGACCGAGTTCGCGGGCGATCCGATAAGCGAGGCTGGATTTTCCGGTACCAGGATTTCCGGTCACCAAAAGCGGGCGCCGCAAATAAAGCGCGGCGTTGACCATGTTCAATTCATTGGGATCGATATCCTGCTCGGAAAGAGTGAACGCGGTGCCGAGCCGCCGTTCCGCCTCACCGTCGTCCTGCGGCGGAATGTCGTGTTCGGGCAGCGGGCCACCGCGGTAGGCGCGCCATGGCGGCGGAGGCGGCAGGATCTGGGCGAGGTCGATGTCGTGGATCGGCCTCCCGGTGCCACGGTAGATCCACCAGTCGGGTGCGTCGGGGAGTGGTCCCCGCCGGTCCGGCGCCGCCGTGTCCTGGTCGTTCACGCTCATCCGCGGTATCCCCTTACTGTCGAGGCGGGATCAACGGCCGGGATTAGCGGTTGGTCGAAAACGATTACCCTTTCAGGATCGTCCCACATTACCACCAAATCATGGGCCAGAGAATTCTTGAACGGTACCGTCGCCCGTGAGCTAGCCAATTTCCGGCGTTCCGGTAGCTCGATAAAGCCACGCTCCGTGGCCAGCACCCAGTCGAGTATCTCGCGCAACTCCTCCGGTCCGGCGTCCGGATGCCACAGGATCACCGGCAGACCGCTGCGGAGCGCACACGTCAACTCGTCCGGTGGAGTACCCGGTTCCGGTTGGGGCGACGGTGGTTCCGTCATCACCAGACCGACCCACCGATCGTCGCTCAACACCGCTTCGATGGGGTGCTCCTTGAACTCCGCGCAACCGGAATAGTGCAGCCGGCCCGCCGAAGGATCGTCGAACATGGATTCCCAGCGCACCCGCCAGGCACGGTGCCAATAACTGGACCGCATCCGTTCCAGCGACCTTATCCCGAGGCGGTAACCGTACCGCAGCAGTTGCGGCTGCCCCGTCGCGTGTTCCTTCGCCCAGCGCCACACCGGTAAGTTGATCAGTTGCCGTGGTAACAGGAACTCCACCGCCGCGGAGACACTCTGACCGGACCAGACGCGCTCGGCCTCGAGGATCACATCGTCGACCCGGAGTTCGACCTCGTCGATCCCGATCTCGCGGATGTCGCCGAGCGGCGGCGGCCACACCTCCGGGTCGTCCTGGCGCCAGAAGGCCAGGGTGCACCGGGCCGGATCCGCCGAGACCGGCTCGAGCATGATCGTCAGGTGCAGATACGCGCGCTCCGGAACCGCGAGCCGGAGCTGGGACTGCCGCGCCAGCGCGGGACCGAGACGCAGCCGGTGCGCCTGCTCCCCCACCCAGCCGGTGATGGCCTCGCCGATCCCGCCGCCGAATTGTTCGGCAAGCAGCCGCAGGAAAGTAACCGAAGGCGGGATACCGTCCGGGCCCGCGTTGAAGTCCATGAGCAGCTGAAAGGCGCTCCAGGCGTCGGTGACACCCTCGAGTGAGGGAACCGGAATGGCCGGGCCGAGCGAGCGGCTCACCATGACCGCCAGCTGGGGGACCTCCAGTTTAGTGAGGTAGTGCCGCAATTTCACCAGATCCGCGCGCGGGACCACGTCCAGGACGAGACCGTCCACTACGACCGTGGGCTGGTCGGCGGCCACCGCCTCTGGTGCGGCAGGCTGGAGAGACGCCGCGACGAGTTCACCGTGCAGCCGAAGGTAGGCCGTTCCGGTGAATGTCTTCACCGACACCGGTATCGGCGTGTACGACTCGGGCAGCAGGCCCGGATCGGGCGCTATGACCTCCTCGAAAAAGCGCTCCGACGAAATGACCGCGACCATCCGGCCCGACTCGGCGAACGCTTCCTTGGCCCGTTGCGCGTCCAGGATGCGAAAGACGGTGTCGACCGCCTCGCCGACCCAGCCGTTCCCGTCGTTCAGCACGTCGCCGGAGTTCAGGCCCACCCGGAGCCGGATCTGGGCCTGCGGGGTACGCGTCGAGTTGTACCGGCGGAGTTCCACCGCGACCCGCTCCGGCAACCGGTCGGCGACGACACTCTTGGATGTGCCGGGCGGCAACAGGATCAGTGCGCCGTCGCCACGATCCTCGCGTGCGCAGGAATCGAAATTGATGTCACTCTCCGCGAACGCCTTCGTCAGCACCTCGTACATGCCCCGGCGCACCGCGATCCGATCGGGCAAGCTCCGGTCGGGCGCGGTGAATCCCGCGACGTCGACTACGACGATCGTGTGATAGAGGGTGCGCGTCAGCTGTGTCACCTGCCCTCCCCTCCGTGACACCCACGTCGCCCTGGCGGCAAGCCCGAAACCTCGATTATGGCGTCACCGCACTGTGGATCATTGTCAAATGACAAAGAAGTGTCCACTCCTCAGCTGACGGACTCGCGGGAACGCGTGTCCCGAAGCACCGCGTGGTCTCCGGCGAGCCGGTCCGGATCCCCACCGGCCGGCCCGCACACCGACCGGCCGTGTCACCCACTTCGCCGCCGACTCGTGCCCCATCATCTCCCCCTCGGCCACACCCTCGCAGTCTGCCGCCCCGCCGCCCACCTCACAGCCCGAAGAACCAATACCACTCGGATGGCGTGCCCGCCAGACCACGCACCCGCGAAAACCACCACCACATCGAGAAAGACCGGAACCAGCCACCGCGCCGTCGGCCGTTCACCCCCGCCGCCGGGACGATGTCAATGCCCAACCATCGAATTACGCTCTCCTGAAGGAAAATCGTCGCGCGCGCGAGACAATCGGGCACGCACCGCGGTTACAGGCTCTCGTGGGTCGTGTTGAGGGTGAGAACGAAGTCGCGTGGGGTCGCCGCCTTGAGCACGACGTGCTCGTCGCCGGTTTCGAAGGACAGGACCCGGCCCCTGCCGGTGAGGTCGACCGCGGTGATCGGGCAGCTGCTGAGCCTGCTTCCGTCTTCGGCGCGCCGCGCGGTGTAGAGCTGGTGAACCGCGTCCCGCGGCTCGGCCATCACCTGCTTCACGTAGTCGACGTCGCCGGTGTCCGGTGGCTCGGCCAGCGGGCTCGCCGATACAGGGTGCGGATCGTCGAAAAATCCTCTCGGCACGCTGACGGTGCGCACAGGCGCGGCGGGAACCTCGGGAAGCGTGTCCAGCAATGTCGTGGCGAACCATTTCGGGGCGACCGGTTCGATGACGACGATGCTGTCGTTCACCACGACGCGCACCGCCACCCCGCCGCGATGCGCGACCAGCACCGCGCAGGACGTGCCATCCTGAAAGGCACTCCAGCCGTAGTACTCGCCTTCGGCGCCGTTGATGACCCGCAACGTCGAGCGCCACAGGCCGTTGAGCCGGCTGTGGCGCGCCAGACCGTGGTCGCCGAGCAGCTCCATGGTGCGCGCGTGCAACCGCCGCGCGAAGTCGTCGGTCATCACGTACCGGAGGTTGGTACCGATCACCGGATGCGGATCACCCAGATCGATCATTTCCCAGGCGGTCAGGAACGCCACCTTCGGCAGCACGACCGGTCTGTCGATCACCTCCACGCGACTCCCCTTCGCGCCCGCTCAGGCGCCGATTGTCGGCGGTACGGGCGGAAGTCCCGTCGTGGGATCCACCTCGTCCGGCCGTTCGCTCCCGGCGAAGAGGGGATCGTCCAGCACGAACCTGCGGTCGCGTTCCCGATCCTCGCCCCTGCCGTTCCGGCCACCACCGCCGGGAGCGATCCCCGCCGGACCGCCCGACGGCGCGGTCCCCGCGTTTCCGGCACCGCCGCCTTGCGCCGTCGTCGCACCGCGAAGCGCACTGCCGGTCTGTTTCCCGGTACCGGTCCCGAAACCGGGGCGGCCGGAACTGCCACCGGACGGGGCGTCCCGTCCGTTCCCGCCGGCAGCACCGGGAAAACCACTCCCGCTGGAGCCGCCGACGCCGGAGGCCCCACCACCGCCGGAAACAACGGAGGAGGAATCATTTCCGGGGAGTCCGAACCGGGAACTCGCGGGGACGAATCCCGCGGTCGTCGTGTCGTCACGGCCGTGCGGGACCGCGGCCTGCCGGCGGTCGATACCCTGCTCACCAGGACTCTGCGCACCAGGACGACGTCCGTGCTCGCTCGTGCTGCCCGGCACCGGTGCCGAGGACCGGGCCGTCGTCCTTTCACCCGCCTGCTGCCACGGGTTCTGCTGTCGTGGCGGAACAATGTGGTGGTTCCCCTGATCAGGGTCCTTGCGGCCACCACCGCCCGAGCCGGCCGCGGTGATCGCGCCGCCGTCGTACGCCCCGAGCTGGCCGTAGTCGATACTGAGCTGGGCGCTGCCTGCCCGGGTCTGCTCGGTGTACTCCCGATAGATCGCCATGTTCCGGTCGACGGTTTTGTTGTAATTGTCGATCGCCTTCTCCGTGTCGGTTTTCCACGGCGATACGACGTCGAAGAAGCTCTTGTCCGGCCGGTTCGGGAGCGGTTCCATACTGGTCTGCGCGCGGGTGAACCCGTGCCCGACCGTGGCGAGACTCCTGCTGTTGCCTTTGAAGGTCACGTCCGCGTCGATCGCTACGTCGCGGAATCTGCGGATCCTCGCCAGCGCCGCGTCCGACGCCGATCCGGTCCATGACGACTCGAGTCCGCTCAGAATCTGCGACGTCTGGCTCGTGAAATCCCGTTGCGCCACGGAAAGTGTTTCGGCAAGGCCGACACCGCGGAACCAGTCGCCGGAATCGCCGTTGATGACCTGGCCGATGACTTCCGGGGCGGGCACGGCCTGGGTACCGAGGTTTCCCTTGAACAGATCGTCCACCCACCCCGCGGCGCCCCCGGCGAGATGAGCGAGCGTCTTGCCGCCTTCCTTCACCTTGCCGAGCACGGATTCCCCGAGATGCGCCACCCCGTCGAAGATTCCCACGATCAGGCACCAGCCTTCGCGCGCAAGGTGGTGACGACCGCGTCCGCTTCCTTGGGGGCGATAGCGCACGGATCCGCCTTACCGATCTTGCTCTCCCCGAGGCTCACCGCGGTTTCCACCGTGAGATTGTCGGCTATCCCGACACTGACCGCGCAGAACTCCCGGGGATCACCGCCGGTCGACGCGACATAGGCCACAGCGGGGAAGCCCTGGATACCCGGCAAGGGCTTCCAGACAGCAGCCTGCGGTTTCGTGTTCTCATACAGGCCGCTCAGGCCGCGACCGGTTTCCGTGACGTAGTAAACGGTTACCTTGGCGCCTCTTTCGAGGTTGTCCCAGATACACTTGGGTCCGATACCCGGCAGGGTGTCGGACCGTCCTTGAGCATCCACCCCGAGTGCCGTTTTGACTTGCTGTGGCGTCAACGCGGCGCATGGGCCGCTCGAGAGCACCGACGAGGAAAGCGGTTCCGCCACCTTGGGCGCTCCGGCATAAGGCAACGCCTGTCCATTCGCCCGGCCGCTCGAAGAGCCCGCCGGATCAACCGAGGATTTCGGCGGCGCCGCCGATCCGGTCTCCCCGCCGGAGCAACCCGCGAGCAGGAAAACAACTCCCACACCGAACACCGAAGCGGTGCTGCGAATTCTCATACGAGATCTCCTCCGGCAGCGGTCCCGGCTTTCGCGATTCCTTCTGCGGCGTTCTCATCGGATTCGTGCGTCCTGCCCAATGCCGTTTCCAGCCTGAAGACCAATTCCTTGAGGTAAGCGTGCTGGACCCGAAGGTGCCCCGCACCGAAGGAGAATGCCGCGGGCTGTCCGTCGGCCCGGCGTGTCAGATCACCGTGGTACGCGATGCTGGCCGGGTCCCGGGCCGGAGGGTGTATCTGCGCCAGCGCGTTCGCATCCGCCTCGGCGTCCTTGACCCTGCCTTTCAGCGCGCGGGCCTGTTCGAGCATTCGCTCGGCTTCACCACGGTCCAGGCTGAAGCCCTTGCCCACGTCTCCTGTTCCTTGCTGGTCCCTGATCCGGAGTTGCTCGTGGGCGAGCCACCCTTGGAACTCGGCATCCAGTCGTGCCACGCCATCCGGCACAGCGGGCTGCGTCATGGCCGTGCGGCCCCCTCTCCCCTCGCCCCAACGACTTTCGGCGCGCCAGGCAGCCCGAAGGAAGTGGACGCAGCGGACCGCCCGGCGCGGAGCACACCGTACTGCGATCGGCCGTCTCGGGGTACAGCTCGGCAGAGGAAGGGGGAGAGCGATGATCGATTACCCGTGCGCGCGGTGACGAGGTGTCACTCGCACCGGTCACCGCCGGGCGGCCATCACACTTTGTCACCAGGCACGGAAGACAGACGGCGACGGGCTTTGTCGTCACATTCGGGAGAGCTACGGCCGTTCGGGTGATAAGCGGTCGACACGAAGCGCAACACCCTCAGCGCATCGGCAACTGTTCGGTGCCGACGCGTTCTTCCTTCGACACCACGACATCGACCTCTCGGCGCTCACCTGGCGAGGATGCCGTCGCAGCCGCGCCAGGTGAGCGCCGGGAGGTGTGGTCACATCTTTCCGGCGCCGGTTTTGATCGCTTCACGAATACGCGAGTAGGTACCGCATCGGCAGATGTTGCGGATTTCGTCGAAATCGGCGTCGCCGATTTCGCGGCCTTCGGCGCGGGCCTTCTTGACCTTGGCGATCGCCGCCATGATCTGGCCGGGCTGGCAGTAGCCGCACTGCGCGACGTCGTGCTCGAGCCAGGCTTCCTGCATGGGGTGCAGTTCGCCGGTGGCGGGGTCGGCGAGGCCTTCGACGGTGGTGATCTCGTCCTCCGGCTTGATCGCCGAGACCGGCACGGAGCAGGGATTGAACGCCTTGCCGTTGATGTGGCTGGTGCAGGCCTTGCAGACGTTGATCCCGCAGCCGTACTTGGGACCGGTGATGCCGAGCAGATCGCGCAGCACCCAGAGCAGCCGGACGTCGTCGGCGGCGTCGACGGTCACTTTCCTGCCGTTGACGATGAAGGTGTGTTGAGGCACGCGGAACTCCGTGGTCAGTAGGTGTGGTCGAGGCCGTCGACGGGCGACTGCGGAATCGGGGGAATCCGGGGTTTGGGCTCGAAACCCAGGGTGTCGTGGTTGATCGGGAACCGGGTGGGCGTCTTCCCGGTGGCACGGCCGTAGGCGCAGGCGACCGCGGCGAGCGAGCCTGCCACGCCCAGTTCCCCGGCACCGCCGGGTTCGCCGTTCGCGGGCATCACGATGATCTTCATCTCGGGCGGGGTGTTCCACTGCCGGGTGTAGAAGTAGTTGTCCCAGCTGCCTTCCAGCGGAAGTCCCTTGTCGATGTGCAGGCTGGAGGTCAGTGCCAGCGCGATGCCGTCGTTGACGCAGCCGATCATCTGGGCTTCGAGACCGCGCGGGTTGATCGGGAGCCCGACGTCCACGGCCATGATCGCCTTGGTGACCCGCGGCCCCGCGACGCCGTTGGGGATCTTGCGGTTCACGGTCTCGGGGCGGCAGTCGATCTCGACGAGGACGGCGCTGCAGCTCTTGTACTCGGAGTGGAACCCGATGCCCTGCGCGGTCCCGGCGGGCATCGCCTTCCCCCAGTTCCCCGCCTTCGCGACCGCGTCGAGCACCGCGCGGTAGCGATCGTTCTTCATGAACGACCGGCGGAACGCGAGCGGGTCCTTGCCCATCTTCGCGGCCAGCTGGTCCACGACGAGTTCCCGCGCGCAGACGACGTTCGGGGAGTACACGTTGCGCATGCTGCCGGTGTGGAACTTCAGCGGGACCTCGTTGAGCAGCTGCGTGGTGACACCGAAGTCGTAGGGAACCGACTGGGACAACGAGAAAACGGTTTCCGAGAAGCCGAGATCACCGACCGGGAGTTTCGCCGCGACCGAGGTGAGGATCTCCCCGAGGCCGTGACCGAAGTCGGTGGTGGCGCTGGTGTGGCGCTGTTCGTAGCTGACCACGTTGCCGAGTGCGTAGTTGACCCGGACACGGGAGATCGACATCGGGTGGGTGCGGCCGTGCCGGGAGTCGTCGGTGCGATGCCACATGAGCTTGACCGGTTTGCCGATCTTGCGGGAGATCTCCGCGGCTTCCAGCGCGGCGTCGCCGAACAGTTTGCGGCCGAACGAGCCGCCGCCGGTGACGACGTGCACCTTCACCGCGCTCACCGGGAGGCCGAGGTTCACCGCGAGCTGTTCCTGGGTGGTGATCGGCGACTTCAGCCCGGCCCAGATCTCGGCACTGCCCGGCCGGACGTCGGCGATGGCGCAGTTGGTCTCCAGCGCGCTGTTGCTGGCGAAGGCGAAGACGAACTCCGCGTCGAGGGAGCTGGTCAGCACCGGCGGAACGGCCATCGGCAGCGTCGCCGCCTTGAGCTTCGCCAGCACCGTCTGGTCGGACTCGCCGTCGACGGTGCCAGGGCCCCAGTTCACCTGCAGCGCGCGCACGGCGTCGATGCACTGGCCGAAGGTCTCGCCCCGCACGGCGACCCCGGTCGACACGATCGCGACGTCGGTGATGCCCGGCATCGCCTTGACCGCGGCGAGATTCCCCACCGATTTCACGGTTCCGTTGATCGTCGGCGGGCGGCACACCATGGTCGGCTTCGCGCCGGGAACCTGGAGGTCCATGGTGAACCGCTTGCGGCCGGTGACCGCGTCACGGGCGTCGATGCGGGTCTGCGGGGTACCGACGAGCTTGAACGCCGTCTTCGTCTTGGGCTGCGCGGTGACCTGTTCGGTCCTGCTGCTCGCGGCGGCCTCGGCCAGTGACCCGTACGTCGCCTGCAATCCGCTCGCCGAACTGATCACACCATTGTGGACGGTCAAAGAGGACACCGGGACGTTCCACTTCGCCGCCGCGGTGGACAGCAGCCGGGACCGCGCGATCGCCGCCGCGGTGCGGACCGGCCCGTAGATCGAGCGCACCGAGTTCGACCCGCCGGTGAGCTGGTTGAACAGCAGTTCCGGCCGGGCGTCGGCGAGGCCGATGACGACCTTGTCCAGCGGCAGGTCCATTTCCTCGGCGATGAGCATCGCGACCGTGGTGGTGATGCCCTGGCCCACCTCGGCCCGCGGCACCGCGAACGACGCCGTGCCGTCCTTGTTCACCTGGATCGCGATGAGGCCCGAGGTCGGCGCGGCGGCCATGGTGAGCGCGTCGCCGAGATCGAGCAGGTCGGCGGGTTCGGGCGGCGAGGGGATCGCCGCGCCCGCCGTCGCGGGACTGAGGGTGTCGGTGCCGATCCGCGCGGCCACCGCCAGCGTGGGCGCGGCGAGGAGGTAACCGAGGAAACGCCGCCGCCGCATGGCCCGCGGCTCGTCTGGGGTGGTCCGGTGCTGCCCTGCCATCGACTGTCCTCCCGGCCGATCCGAACGTTCGCACGCACGCGCCGAGCCGAAAGCCGCGCGGCGATGCGCCTCTGTCGAGAACGAGAGTGTGACACAGACTACTCCGAATGGCCTATGGACCGAATGCCCATTGTTCCGCGCGCCCGCCTGTGCACTGTGTCGAAGAGGTTTGCCCGGCCGATCGGGGCCATGCCAGAAAGGGAGAACTCTGGGCCCCGACAAGGAGAATCGATGCACGGGTTGATGCAGGACCGGCCGCTGACGCTGCCGCACGTGTTCCACCGCGCCGAGCGGATCTTCGGCCACAAGTCGATCCTGACGGCCACTGTGGACGGTGAGTCACGGGTGACTTACGCCCAGTGGGCGGAACGCGTCCGCCGGCTGGCGACCGTGCTCGACACACTCGGTGTCTCCGCCGAGGCACGCGTGGGCAGCTTCGCCTGGAACACCCAGCGTCACCTCGAGTTGTACTTCGCGGTTCCGTGCACCGGGCGGGTCCTGCACACGCTCAACATCCGGCTTTTCGCCGAGCAGCTCCAGTACATCGTCGAGCACGCGGGCGACGAGATCGTGTTCGTCGAGCGCTCGCTGCTGCCGCTCATCTGGCCGCTGGCCGATCGGCTGCCGGGTGTCCGGCACTGGGTGGTGATCGACGACGGCGCCGACACCGAGATCCCGGACGACCCGCGCGTACTCGACTACGAACAACTGCTCGCCGTGGCGGAACCGTTCGACGGCCGATTCACCGTCGAGGACGAGGACACCGCGGCGGCGCTCTGCTACACCTCCGGCACCACCGGAAACCCGAAGGGCGTCCTGTATTCGCACCGCTCGACCGTGCTGCATTCGCTGATCAGCCTCACCGCCGACACGCTCGGGCTCGGCGAACGAGACCGGCTCCTGCCGGTTGTGCCGATGTTCCATGTCAACGCGTGGGGCCTGCCGTACGCGGCCGTGCTCTGCGGCGCCGACCTCGTGTTCCCCGGTCCCGCCATGCGGCCCGGCGCGTTGCTCGGCCTCATCCAGCGGCATCGGGTGACCGTCACCGCCGGGGTGCCCACGATCTGGCTGGGCGCGGTCCCGTTGCTGGGCGACTACGACCTGTCCAGTCTCCGCATGGTCCTCGGCGGCGGTTCGGCGGTGCCGAAGTCGCTGTCCGAGGCGTGGCGGACCGGCGCGGGCCTGCCGATCACACAGGCCTGGGGCATGACGGAGACCAGCCCGCTGGCCACCGTCGCCTCCCCTCGCAGCCACCACGACGGCCTCGGCGCGGCCGCGCTCGCCGGCGTCCGCGCGAGCCAGGGCCAGGCCGTGCCGCTGGTCGACCTGCGCATCGTCGATCCGGAGTCCGGCGCCGAACTGCCATGGGACGGCACGGCTTTCGGGGAGTTGCAGGCGTCGGGGCCGTGGATCGCCGCCGCCTACTTCGGCGGCGGGAGTGACGCGAACTCGTTCACCGGCGACGGCTGGCTGCGCACCGGGGACGTGGCGACCATCGACGCCAAGGGATTCGTGCGGCTGGTCGACCGGACCAAGGATCTCGTCAAGTCCGGCGGCGAATGGATCTCCTCCGTCGAGCTGGAGAACGAGATCATGGCCCATCCGGACGTCGTCGAGGCCGCGGTGATCGCCAAACCGGACGAACGCTGGTCCGAACGCCCGGCCGCCTGTGTCGTGCTCGCCGAGGGCGCCCGCCTCGGCACCGAGGACATCGTCGCCCACCTGACCGGCCGCGTCGCGAAATGGTGGCTGCCCGACGAGGTGCACTTCATCGACGAGGTGCCCAAGACCAGCACCGGCAAGTTCTCGAAAAAGGCCCTGCGCGAACGGTTCTACCCCTCGGGCGTGCTCCCCGGCGCCTGAGCCCTGCCCTCCCGGTACCGCAGCGCCGAGAGCGCCAGCGTGACCTGCGACCAGCTCGCGGTGTCGGTGAGGTCCACCCCGGTCAGCGCCCGGATACGGTTCAGGCGGTTCAGCACGGTGTTGCGATGGCAGTACAGCGTGCGGGCCGCCTGGACCGCGGACCCGGCCGAGCGCACCCACGCCGTCGCGGTGTCCAGCAGTTCCCCGCGTTCGGCGCCGGGCAGCTCCAGCAACGGCCCGAACGTGACGTCGATCAGCCGCCGCGCGAGCCGCGGCGAGCCGAGCACCAGCGCGTCCGGCAGGCAGTCGTCCAGCGCGACGATTCCCGTGGTGCCAGGCGGAATCGTGGCCATCGCCAGCTCCGCCAGCCGCCTGCCCTCCGCCACCTCGGTGAGCGTGCCGAGCACCGGCGAAAGTCCCGTCCGCCCGGACAACGACGGCGCGAGCACCGTGGCCAGCTCCCGCGCTTCACCGCCCGCCGTCGTCACGATCCCGACCGACGCTCCCGGCCTGCGGCGCCACACCACGTGCGAACCGGCCGCCCGCGCCGACCGCAGGGCTCCGTGCAACGCGGCCTGGCCCAGCACCTCGGTCACCACCACCACGAATCCGCCGTCCGGGGGCAGCCCGAGCAGCCGGGTCATCTCGGCGGTGGGCTCGGTGATCGTGCCGTCGAGCAAGGCGTCGAACAGTTCCAGCGTCCGCCGGTCCGGCGGCGCGTACATCTCCTGCTCCACCGCGCGGTAGGCCTCGGCCATCTCGGCGGTGAACTCGTCCACCACCCGCCACACCGTCGTCGCCGACTCGACCAGGCGGCGCATCTCGTCGACGTCGCCGGTGCCCGCCTGCGCGGCGAAGTCCTCCCAGATGACCTGGCCGCCGACGCGCCACGCGTGCCGCACCCATGCGAACGGGCAGTGCTGCCCCGCCCGCCGCGCCCCGGTCGCCCGCGCCGTCTCCAGCAACGCCGACCCGGCCGGGCCGGAACCACTGACCGCCCTGAGCATGCTGCTGATGTTCGCGTCGCACGACCGCCACAGGTCGTCCTTCCGCACCGGGCCGCGGGGCGCGTAGACGTCCTCCCACACCATGTCCACCAGGGTGTCGGCGAGCGACGGCGCTCTGCCCAGCGAGGACCGGCTCAACGACCTCAGCAACGTCGCCGACGGCTCGTGCGCTCCCTTGCCCATGTGATCCACCTTTGGCACTACCCCCGCAGGTGCCGGGCAGTGTAACCCACCGCCACGACAATGCCGGGAAAGCCGGATTTGACCGCCCTCACGCCGGGGCGGGCACGAGGTGCGCTCTTGGTGATCGCACTGTGACTCCGAGGTCACGACGCCGGCGCGGTCATCGGCTGCACTGGCCCGGTGATCATCCGATCGCCGTAGCCGACGAGTTCCGGAGGACCAGCCGTGCCCTTGCCACTTCCCGACGCCCTGGCCGAGCAGGCCAGGACCGCCGAATCCAAGTTCCTCGAGTTCCGGCGTCCCGGCCGCTATCTGCTGAGTTCGGCGCTGGCCGGTGCCTACATCGGGATCGCGGTGGTCCTGCTGCTCGCGGTCACCGGCCCGCTCAACGCGGCCGGGTCACCGTGGACCAAGCTGGTGCAGGGCCTGGTGTTCGGGATCGCGCTGACCGCGGTGCTGTTCGCAGGCGCGGAACTGTCCACCGGCAACATGATGACGATGGTGCAGGGCGCGATCGCCCGGCGCGGCGGTGTCGGCGCCGCGATCGCCGTCATCCTCGGTTCCTTCGTGGGCAACCTCGCCGGTTCGGTGGTGTTCGCGTGGCTGGTGCACGAAAGCGGGGTGCTCCAGGCGGGCGGCACCCCGGGGCACACCGCTCCGGCCGCCGCGCTGCTGGCCGCGACGCTGAAGACCAAGATCGCCGAGACGAGCGGGATGCTCTTCTTCCGCGGTGTCCTGTGCAACTTCCTGGTCTGCCTGGCGGTGTGGATGGCGGCCAGGACCAGGTCCGACGGCGCCAAGCTGGCCTTGGTCTTCTGGTGCCTGCTCGCCTTCATCGGCTCCGGCTTCGAGCACGTGGTGGCGAACATGACCCTCTTCTCGCTCGGCCTGTTCGGCGACGTCCCCGGCGTCACCTTCGGCGCCTTCGAACACAATCTGCTCTGGGTCGGGCTCGGCAACCTCGTCGGCGGAGGACTGCTCGTCGGTGCCGCCTATGGCTTTCTCGGCCGGACCCCCGCCAAGGCCCCCGTGCTCCGCGAATCGAGTGAGCACCGGGAACCCGAGCCCGTCGCGTGATCGCACTCGTCCGCGGTACGGCGACGGCTGCTTGCCCCTAGGCTGTCGGAGGCGCGCGGTAGCGCCGAATTGTTTCGCCGAAACCACTGACACGCCGTGGCGTGGACGAGAGGACAGCCCATGGGCATCATCAGCTGGATCGTGCTGGGTCTTGTCGCGGGGATCATCGCGAAGGCCCTCATGCCGGGCAAGGACCCCGGCGGCTGCATCATCACGATCCTGCTCGGCGTCGCCGGCGCCTTCGTGGGCGGCTGGGTCGGCAAGACGCTGTTCCACGTCCAGCTGGGGACCTTCTTCGACCTGCGGACCTGGGGCCTGGCCATCCTGGGCGCGCTGATCATCCTCGTCGGCTACCGGCTGATCACCGGAGGACGCCGCGACTGACGTCGTCCGCCGAAAGCCGGTTGCCCCGGGCGACCGGCCGGCATTAGACACGGGGCCGTGCGTCTCGACGAACTCTCCGCCGTCCCGGGTGCCGACATCGCTCCGCTCCTGCCCGGCGAATGCCCCGAACTGCTGGTCCTGCAACGCTGTTGCTGGGTGCAGGAAGCCATCGCGAACGACACCCTCGCCATCCCGGCACTGCACGAAACCCTCGACGACGTCCGCGATTGGACCAGGACGTGGTCGACGTGGCGTGTGCGGCAAGGCCCTCGGATGATCGCCGCGGCACGCGCCCGGCTCGACGGCCGGACGTGGGAACTCGGCAGGCTCATGGTGGCGCCCGATCTGGCCGGGCGCGGCCTCGGCCGCTGGCTGTTGTCCTACGTCGAGAACCAGGCGCCCGCCGACGCGCGGCGGTTCACGCTCTTCACCGGACACCGCAGCATCCGCAACCTCGAGCTCTACCAGCGCGCCGGTTACCGGCCGGCCGACATGGACCACCCCGCGCCCGGCCACATCGCGGGCGCGGTGTTCCTCACCAAGCCTCGCGGGTGACCGGCCGACGGCCCATTTGTCCACTGTGGACTGAAGCGGCCGGCCTCTCATCGGCTGCTTCCGGGGCGACCATCCGGGCCGGTACCGCGCACGCCCCCGGTTTCCGGTGGCGCGAGTGCCTTCGCCGGTTCCGGCACACCTCGCCGGAACTTCGTGTCGGTGAAGTCAGCGGCCCCACCGAATGTCGCGTCGGCGAATCGCACGTTCCCGGCGAAGCTCGCCCTGCCGAACCGGGCGTCTCCAGCGAAGCCAGCCGTGTCGAACAGGGCGTCTCCGGCGAACGTCGCTCCGCCGAAACCCGCGTCACCGGCGAAGGTGGCCCCATCGAACACCGTATATCCGGCAAAGGTGGCGTTGTCGAATACGGCGTGCCCAGCGAAGCTCGTGGTGCCGAACCCCGTGTACGCGACGAATCGCGTTCTGACGAATCCGGCGTATCCGGCGAAGGAAGCCCCGTCGAACGCGGCATGCCCGGCGAAAGTGGCTCTACCGAAGCGGACGTCTCCGGCGAACGAAGCACCGTCGAACGCGGTGTTCCCGGAGAACCTCGCCCCGCCGAACCGTGCGTCCCCGGCGAAAGACGCTCCGGCGACGCCCGCGTATCCGGCGAAAGTCGCTCCCCCGAACCCGGTGTTCACGGGAAAGACGGCGGCGTCGAACCGCGCGTCCCCGGTGAAGGTCACCCCGTCGAAGCCTGCGCCTCCGACGAACTCGGCGCCGGTGAAAATTGCCGTTCCGAGCCGGCTGCCGGCGAGGTCGAAGTCGATGAGAGTGGCGCCGGTGAGATTGAGGTCGACATCCGCCCAGAAGGCGCTCAGCGGATGACCGTGATCGTCGGTGGGCCGGAGGTGCGCGGTCAGGATGCGTTGCGCGGTCAGCCGGACCTCGCGTTCCTGCTGGACGTCGTCCCGCAGGACGGATCGTGGCGGCGCGGCCTGGCGTGGTGACGACGGGGCGAGGGGACGGCGGATCCCGCGCCGCGGTCGCGAGCACTCCCCGCCGGGAAGCGCGTAGGGTGCACGCAGGTAGGCGCAGAGCACGTTGACGACGGTTTGCCGGTGCGCGGGGTTGTCCTTGGCGACACGTTCGAGGGCGTGGAGCCCACCGTGCCGGACCGCGGCCTCGCCGGAGCCAAGCTGTTCCACCGCCTTCACGTACAACTCCGTCAGACGCCGTTCACGCGCGTCGTGCTCCGTGGACCACTGACGCCGCCCGTTCAGTACCAACGCGACCACACCGGCGGCTCCCGCACCGACGGTGAGCCCGGTCCTGATCAGCTCGATCCGGTTACGCGCCTGCTCACCAGGCTGGCCGTCGTCGCCGACGAAAGCCAGCAGCGCCGTCACGGCCGCGGCGGCCACCGCCGCGACGGGGAGGACGATCACGACTATCGACCACCACCACGTCCCTTCACGACCGTGCCACCATCGCGCCACCCTGCCGTTCATCCGGTTCATGTCCGCAAGTCGCCGGAACGACGTCCGGTGCTACGCGGAGTTCGGACGGCTGCGAGGTCCGTGAAGGCCTCCTTACCGGCGCTCAGGGAAGGCAAGAAGTCCTTCACGGGCCGGACACCCTCGGCCCCCGGGCCGTCACCGGCCGACGGCCCGGAGGCGCTGAATGGAAATACGCAAAGGCGAATTGCACACCAGGCGTGTCCGGACAAACACATCTCCGACAATTCACGAAATTCCTTCGCGTCTCCCGCGAGACAAGCCATTCACATTTACTCCCGCACGAAAAGTCCACTGTGGACAATAAGATCCCCCGCGCGGGGGACGCGTTTCACGATGCCGAATTCTGCGATCAAAACGTTACCCCGGATGGCCCAAGGAGGTCGTATCTTTCGGACTAGTGCTTGCGTTGGGCAGTACGAAGAGGAGGACGAGGGCCCGCACTCGTCCGGCGGCCGGTGTGACCGTCGCGCGGTGAAGGAGCGGGAGGGGCAGGCCAGTCGAGGAGGTCGGTCCCGTAGGCGCAGGTCGCCGGTTCCGCCGGTCGCTCGTGAACGACCGCGGACCTCGGTGACGACGCGACACAAGCGCAGAGCGCTCACATAATTCGGGAAAGAGTCAGCGGTTCCGCACGGCCGACTCACCGTGGACAAGAACCACTGGTGATCCCATTTCGTGGTTACGGCAGGCGGCTGCGCGGTCAATTCCGCACACGGTCGTGGTCTCCCCCTTCCGGGTTACGACGCGCCCGCCGACGGCGTTTCGGAGGATTCGCATGATGACGTCCGCGATCTCGGGTTTGTCTCCTGGAGACCCCGAGCCGGCCCGTGGCCACCGATACCTGTGCTTCCCGCCCGCCGGGGGCACGCTCGGCACGATGCGGGGCATCGGGCACGCGACGTCCGGCGCCTGGGGTGTGGAGTACCCGGGGCGGGGCGACCGGCTTCTCGACCCGCTGCCCGGCACATTGGAAGAGCTGGCGGAGCAAATCGCGCGGGAGATCCTCGGCGAGTTCGGCCCGCGCTCGGTGCCGCGGACGGTGCTGGCCGGGTTCAGCATGGGCGCCTTCGTCGCGTTCGAGGCGGCTCAGCGCATCCAGGCATGGCACGGCGTGGCGCCCGCCGCGGTCGTCGTCGTGGGGGCGTGCGCACCGCAGCGGCGGGTGCCCGGCGGCTTCGCGCGGACCGACGCGGTCGCGCTCGGACGGCTGCTCGACCGCAACGGCCTGACGCCGGTGATCGGCTATCGAGAGCATCCCGAAGCCTGGGAGTACGCCCTGGACCTGCTTCGCGGCGACCTGCGGCTGATGGGTGCGTATCACGGGCCCGCCGAGGTCGCGCTGCCGTGCCCGGTCGCCGCGCTGTGCGGCAGCGACGATCACGCGTTCGGCACCGTCGACGACGCGACCGGCGCCTGGCGGCGGTGGACGACAGGGCGGTTCTTCTCCGCCGTCGTGCCGGGCGGTCACCTCGGCCTGCTCGACGCCGGGCGGGAAGCGGAGTTCTGGCGCTGGATGCACCGGATCGAACAGGCCGTCACCGAGCAGGAGAACAGCGATGCCTGAACCTCGATTGTCCATTATGGATGGTGTGACGCGGCGGCTGCCCCGGACGAGCTGGGCCGCGCTGGTCGAACACCGCGCCGCGCTGTCCCCGCGCCGGATCGCACTGGTCGCCGACGGTGCCGCGTGGACGTTCGCCGAACTCGACCGCTGGAGCGCCCGCCTCGCCCGGCTGCTGCGGGAGTCCGGTGCCCTGCCGGGATCGGTGGTCGCCTGCGCGCTGTCACGGTCCGCCCCTGCCGTGCTGGCCCCGCTCGCGGTCGCGAAGGCGGGGGCCGTGTATCTCCCGGTCGATCCCACCTGGCCAGGGGAACGGGTGGCCACCATTCTCGCCGAGGCCCGTCCTTCGGTGTTCCTGACCGACGTCCAGCGGCTGGGGCACCGAGCCGACATCGTGCTACCGCCGGACGGCTGGCAGGCTCGAATCTCCCACTACGACGAGAGCCGGATCTCCGGTGCTTCGCCCGACGGCCCCGCGTACATCCTCTACACGTCCGGCTCGACGGGTGTCCCCAAAGGCGTTGTCGTGGGACATCGGAGCCTGGTCAACCTCTACGGGGAACTCGCGGCCCGGTTCTTCCCGCCCGGCGGCAAAGCGCAACGAGTCGCGCACGGTCTGCCGCTGGCGTTCGACGCCTCGTGGGATCCCTTGCTGTGGCTGGCGGGCGGGCACGAGCTGCACCTGGTGCCCGACGAGGTCCGCGCCGATCCCGAGCGGTACGTCCGGTTCATCCGCGACCATCGGCTGTCGGTCGTCGAAGCGGTCCCGCCGCACATGGCCGCGATGCTGGACACGGGACTGCTCACCGGCGACGAACGTCCGGAGCTGCTGCTGATGGGCGGCGACGCGATCGGCCGGGAGCTGTGGTCACGGCTGCGCGCGGCACCGGGGCTCACCGCGGTCAACCTCTACGGGCCCACGGAGTGCACCGTGTTCACCACGACCTGCCCGCTGGCCGGCCGGGACACGCCCGCGATCGGCCGTCCCATCGGCAACACCGGCGTCCGCGTCGTCGACGCGGCACTGCGGCCGGTACCGGTGGGCGCGGCCGGTGAACTGGTGGTCACCGGAGCCTGTCTCGCGCTGGAGTACTTCGGCCGTCCCGAGCTGACCACCGATCGGTTCGGCACCGCGCCGCATCGGGCGTACCGGACCGGCGACCTGTGCCGGTGTCTGCCGGACGGACGGCTGGAGTGGCTCGGACGGCTGGACGACCAGGTCAAGATCCGCGGGTATCGCGTCGAACCGGGCGAAGTCGAACACGCCACGTTGGCGTTGCCAGGAGTACGCCAGGCCGTGGTCCGTGCCGAGGGTGAGGGGCCGACGCAGCGGCTGGTCGCCTACGTGGTGCTCGACCGCGGCACCGGTGAGGACGTGCGGACGCGGCTTCGCCAGGTACTGCCGGATCATCTGGTGCCTTCGGCCGTCGTCGCACTCGACGCGCTCCCGCTCGGGCCCCACGGCAAGATCGATCGTTCCGCGTTGACGTCGCTCGCCAGAACGCCGCGTCCCACGCTGACCGCCACCGAGGAACTGGTCGCGGCGCCGTTCCGAGACGTCCTGGGAATCCTCGACGTGCACGCGCACAGCGACTTCTTCGCGCTCGGCGGGCACAGCCTGTCCGCCGCCGCGCTCGCGGGACGGCTGCGGGCTCAGGGAGTGCCGTGCTCCCTGCGCGACGTCCTGCGCCGCCGCACGGTGGCCCGGCTCGCCGAACTCGTGCCCACCGGGGCGGAAGGAGCGGAGCTGTGACGAACGACTTCGACGTGATCGTCGTGGGCGGCGGTCCGGGCGGTTCGACGGCGGCGGGCCTCACCGCGGCGGAGGGCCACCGGGTGCTGCTGCTCGACAAGGAAACGTTTCCCCGGTACCAGATCGGTGAATCACTGCTGCCCGCGACCGTGCACGGGATCTGCGCGCTGCTCGGGGTCCGCGAGCGCGTCGAGCGGGCCGGGTTCGTCCGCAAGTTCGGCGGCCTGTTCCGGTGGGGCACGAACCCCGAGCCGTGGCTGTTCGCCTTCGCGGCGTCGCCCCGGATGGCGGGCCCGACCTGCTACGCCTACCAGGTCGAGCGCGCCCGGTTCGACACCATCCTGCTCGACAACGCCCGCAGGCTCGGCGCCGACGTCCGCCAGGGCCGTCGGGTGACCGGCACGGTGCGGGACGGGGACCGCGTCAGCGGCGTCCGCTACGTCGACGACACGGGACACCAACGGCTGGCCACCGCGCGGTTCGTGGTCGACGCCTCCGGGAACGGCAGCCGCCTGCACAACGACGTCGGCGGCAGGCGGGAGTATTCGCCGTACTTCCGCAATCTCGCGCTGTTCGGCTACTTCACCGGCGGCCGGCGGCTGCCCGAACCCCACTCGGGCAACATCCTGTGCGCGGCGTTCGGCGACGGCTGGTTCTGGTACATCCCGCTGTCCGCGACCTTGACCAGCGTCGGCGCCGTGATCAAGTCCGAAGCCGCGGCCAGGGTGCGGGGTGACGTCGAGAGCGCTTTCCCCGCGCTGATCGGCGATTGCCCGCTGATCGCGGACCTGCTCCGCGACGCGAGCCGCGCCACCGACCCGCCGTACGACCGCCTGCGGGTGCGCAAGGACTACTCCTACGACCGGACCGCCCTGTGGTGTCCGGGAATGGTCCTGGTCGGCGACGCCGCCTGCTTCATCGACCCGGTGTTCTCCTCCGGCGTGCACCTGGCCACCTACAGCGCCTTGCTGGCCGCGCGATCGATCAACAGCGTGCTGGCGGGCGAGGTGGCCGAGAACCGCTGCTTCGCCGAGTTCGAAGCCCGCTACCGGCGGGAGTTCGCGGTGTTCCGCGAGTTCCTGATCGCCTTCTACCGGACGCGGACCGACGAAGGAACGTATTTCCGCCAAGCCCGCCGGGTCACCGGGCACCATGGCACGGATCGGGAAGCCTTCGCCGACCTCGTCGGCGGGATGTCCTCCGGCGATTTCGCGGGCGATCTCCTCGACAGCGTGCTCGCGGAGGGGGCACAGCTGCAACTGCGCGGGATGCTGGGCGACGCCGCGGGTGACGAGCCGCCGATGTTCCCCGGCGGGCTGGTGCCGTCGCGAGACGGCCGCCGCTGGCAGGTGCCCGATGTCTGACAGCACGATCCTGCTCGCCGCGTTCGCCGTCCTGCTGGGACTGGCCCGCGTCGCCGGTGCGGCGGCGGGCAGGCTGGGCCAGCCCGTGGTCGTCGGGGAGATCGCCTGCGGGCTGGTGCTCGGCTTCGCCTTGCCCGCCAAGGGACTTCCGGCCGCGGTGACCACGACCCTCGACGCGGTCGCCCAGCTGGGCCTGACGTTGTTCCTGTTCGGTGTCGGCGCCCGGCTCGCCCCGCACCTGACCCGGCGGCGCGTCACCGCCGTCGTCGTCCCGGCCGCCGGTGCCGCCGTGGTCCCGTTCGCGTTCGGGGCGGGGATCGCCCTGTGGCTGGCGCCGCGCCACGCACCCGCGGGCACGACCGCGTTCGTGCTGTTCACCGCGGCGGCCATGGCGGTGACGGCTTTTCCCGTGCTCGCAAGGATTCTCGGCGAACGAGGCCTGCTCGACGACGCCAGGGGCCAGTGCGCGCTCACCGCGGCGGCGATCACCGACGTGGGCGCCTGGACCGTGCTCGCGGTCGTCGTCGCGTCGCTGCACGACGGATCCCGGGCCTGGTCGCCGATGCTCGCGGCGCCGATCCTGATCGTCCTTTTCGGACTCACCGGGCGGTGGTTCGGTCGCTGGGCCGAGCGCTTGTCCCGCCAGGCGACGATCGCGCTCCTGGTGGCACTCGCGTGCGCCGGAGCGGCCGCCACGGACGCGATCGGGCTGCACCCCGCGCTCGGCGCGTTCCTCGCCGGTGTCGCGGCGGGGCGTTCGATGCCCCGGCTCGATCCCGCCGGTCTGGTCGCGCCGGTCGGCTCACTGCTGGTACCCCTGTACTTCGTCCTCATTGGACAGAAGGTCGACCTCGGCGGCCTCGACCTCCGCGTTGCCGGGGAAACCCTCGCCGTCATCGTGGTCGCAGTGCTCGGCAAAGGCGGAGGCGCCTATCTGGGGGCCCGAGTCGCCGGGCAGACCCCGCGTTCGGCCGCGCTCTTCGCGACCCTGATGAACACCCGAGGGGTCACCGAACTCGTCTTCGTGAGCATCGGGCTGAGCCTCGGCGTCGTCGACAGCGTCTTCGCCACCGCGATGATCGTCATGGCGCTGGTGACCACCGGGATGACCGGCCCCCTCCTGAACCGCCTCCGCCCGACGATCGAGGTGCGCTGACATGATCGGATACCCGCCCGAACCGTGGCGCGTCAAAATGGTCGAACCCATCAGGGCGACCACCAGGGAGTACCGCGAGCAGGCGCTGCGTGACGCCGGGTGGAACCCGTGCCTGCTCCGGTCCGAGGACGTCTACGTCGACCTGTTCACCGATTCCGGCACCAACGCGATGTCGGACCGGCAGTGGTCGGCGCTCATGCGCGGCGACGAAGCCTATGCCGGGGCACGCAGCTTCTACGTGTTCGAGGAGGCCGTCCGCGCGCATTACGGCTACGAGCACGTCATCCCCGTGCATCAGGGGCGCGGCGGGGAGAACATCCTGTCCCGCTGTCTGATCCGCCCCGGCACGCACGTGCCAGGCAACATGTACTTCCCGAGCACCCGCGCGCATCAGGAGCTCAACGGCGCGACCTTCCACGACGTCATCATCGACGAGGCCCACGACCCGTCGTGCGAACATCCGTTCAAGGGCAACGTGGATCTCGGCAAGCTGCGCGCGGTCATCGCCGAGTTCGGCGCCGCGTCGATTCCGTACGTGTCGATCGCCGCGACCGTGAACATGGCCGGAGGTCAGCCGATCAGCGTCGCGAACCTCACCGAGGTCAGCGAACTGGCGCACGCCAACGGAATCCCGGTCTTCCTCGACACCGCCCGCGCGATCGAGAACGCCTGGTTCGTCCAGCAACGCGAACCCGGCTGGGCGAACGCGTCCGTCGCGGAGATCCTCCTCGCGCTGTGCGCGGCCACCGACGGTGCCGTGATGTCGGCCAAAAAGGACAGTCTCGCCAACATCGGTGGCTGGATCGGCCTGCGGGACAACGAACTGGCCGAGCAGGCACGCGGGCTCGTCCTGCTCTACGAAGGCCTGCACACCTACGGCGGCATGGCGGGCCGCGACATGGAAGCCATCGCGGCGGGCATCGCCGAATCCGTTGCGGAGGACCACATCCGGGCCCGCATCGCCCAGGTCGAGCACCTCGGCGGGCGGCTGCGCGACGCGGGTGTCCCGATCATCCTGCCGCTGGGCGGACACTGCGTGTGCGTCGACGCCACCGCCGCCCTGCCGCACCTTCCACGCACCGGCTTCACCGCGCAGACCCTCGCCGCGGCCGTGTACCTCCAGGCGGGCGTCCGCGGCGTCGAACGCGGCGCCGTCTCCGCCGGACGCGACCCCGTCACCGGCGAAAACCGTTTCCCGCCACTGGAATTCCTCCGCCTCGCCATCCCCCGGCGGGTCTACACCCGAAGCCACATCGATTACGTCGCGGACAACGTCATCGAAGTCCACCAGCAGCGCGAAAGCATCGTCCGCGGTCTCGCCTTCACCTACGAGCCACGCCACCTCAGGTTCTTCCAAGCCCGGTTCGCACCGGACGGCGGCGCGACCATCTTCGCCCGCTGACCCCGGCGTGGGGTTTGGTTCGGCTCACCGCCGGTTATCCCTCCGCCATGGACCACAGCAGGGCACCGGTTCTCGATGCGTTGTGCGAGTACCGTGACCAGGGCATCGCGCGAAAGCGGATCGGCCTGCCGTATCCCGCACCCGACGCGGGCGAGGACGACTTTCCGGACCTCGCCGTGCCCCTGCGGGGGCGGCCCGGCTGCTGGGCGTGCCCGCCGTGTTGACGGAAGCGGGGCCGCTCTTCACCGCGCCCGTCCTTTGAGGACAGACGCTCAGCGTTGCCTGCCTCGCCGCCGGGACCGGTGGATCGAGCTGGCCACGATCAGGACGGCGAACAGCGCCGCGCCGGCGAGCGAGAGCCAGCTCCACCCGGCGACCGCCATCCCGGTGACGGACAGCGCCACGCACAGCGCTACGAGCAGAATGAAGGCGATAGCCACGCTGGCCTCCGACACGATCCGTCCGGCACCGACAGCGGAGGTTACCCGTTGACAGCGAGGCGAATCCTCGGCGCGGTCAAGGCCGCGGTCGACCGGGCCGGGGCCGGCGGCTACCGCGAGGCCACCGGCGACCGGCCCGGCGAGGACCGACGGGACCGGTGCGCCCGGCTCCGGACCCGGCCGATGAACGGGCCGTGCCGCGGGATCTCCCTCCGAACTCCGTCCTCGTCCAGCCGGTGGGTGTGTCGCGAACCCGAGCTCCGTTCGGGACGCTCATCGTCGGCAACGGAGCGTTCGCGACGTCGGGCGCCGCCGCGGCCCGGCGCGCACGGGTCACGTGGAGATGACGATGTCCGGAAGCACCGCGAAGCACATCGCCCGATAGCACAGGCTGGGCACCATGGCCGAGGACATCTACCAGGAACTCGAACGACGCCGCCGCCGCGAGGCCGAGCTGGCCGCGTTGTTCCGGACCGCGGGCGACCTCGCCGCGCTGCGCGACCTCGACCAGGTGCTGCAGGCCATCGTGCACCGCGCCCGCGCCCTGCTGCAGGCGGACGTGTCCTACCTGGCCCTGCACGACCCCGAACGCGGCGACACCTACATGCGTATGACGTCGGGCTCGGTGTCCGCGGCGTTCCAGCGGCTGCGGCTGCCGATGGGCGCCGGTCTCGGTGGCCTGGTCGCGCAGACCGCGGCGCCGTACGCCACCCCGGATTACCCGTCCGATTCGCGGTTCCAGCACACCCGGGCCATCGACGACGCGGTTTCCGAGGAAGGCCTGATCGGCATCCTCGGCGTGCCGCTGCGGCTGGGCTCGGCGGTGATCGGCGTGCTCTTCGCGGCCGACCGCAGGCAGCGGCCGTTCCCCGCCGAGGAGGTCTCGCTGCTCGGCTCGCTGGCCGACCACGCCGCGATCGCCATCGACAATGCCCGCAGGCTGCAGGAAACCCGGGCCGCGCTGACCGAACTGGCCACCACGACCCAGCTGTTGCGAGAACGCACCACGTCCCTCGAACGCGCCGCCGACGCCCACGATCGGCTCACCGACCTCGTCCTGCGCGGCGGCAGCCTCTCCGACGTCGCCGGTGCCGTCACCGACGTGCTCGGCGGGAGTCTGCTGGTGCTCGACGCCGCCGGCCGCCGACTCTGCGGCGAGTTCGACGACGAGAACGCCATCACCGTTGCCCGCGCGCATTCCCGGGTCACCCGCAGCGAGGGCCGGTGGATCGCCCGCATCGCCGCGGGTGCCGAGCAGCTGGGCGCGCTGGTGCTGTCCCGGGAAACCGAGCTGGACGACGGGGAACAGCGGATCCTCGAGCGCGCCGCGCTGGCCACGGCGGTGCTGCTGCTGTTGCGCCGCTCGGCCGCGGAAGCCGAGCACCGGGTCCGCGGTGACCTGCTCGCCGACCTCATCCTCACCCCGCACCGCGACCCCGACCGGCTGACCGCCCGCGCCGACGCGCTGGGCATCGACCTCGCCCAGCCACACACCGTGGTCGTCGTGGACGCCGGTGAGCACGAGCCGCATCACCTCGGCCGCGTCCTCGTCCGCCTCGCCACCGCCAAGGCCGGGCTGGCCACCCGTCACCACGGCAGGCACATCCTGCTTCTGCCCGGCGACGATCCCGGCGCGGCGGCCCGCGCCGTCGCCACCGAACTCGGGGTCACCACCGGCGCCGCCGGCCCCGCCACGGGCCTGGCGGCGATACCCGGCGCGCACGACGAGGCGACCCGCTGTCTCGACGCCCTGCTCGCCTTCGACCGCGTCGGCGAGGGCGCGTGCCTGCGCGATCTGGGTTTTCTCGGGCTGGTCATCGGCAGGCACAGCGATCTCCCGGGCTTCGTGCACGACGTCGTGGGGCCCGTGCTCGACTACGACCGGCGCCGGGGAACCGAACTGGTGTCCACTGTGGAGGCTTATTTCGCGGCGGGACGCAGCCCGGCCCGTGCCTGCGGGACGCTCCACGTCCACGTCAACACCGTCACGCAACGGCTGGAGCGAGTCACCACGTTGCTCGGCGAAGACTGGCAGGAACCCGGGCGCTCCCTGGAAATCCAGCTCGCGCTCAAACTCCACCGCGCGACGACACCACGACGGTAGCTTCGCCGGAATCCTCGGTGTGCAGCGACGTTCCCCGCGTTTCCCGGGCCGCCAGCAGCGCCAGCACGGTCAGCGCGCACATCGCGGCGACGTAGAGCGAGACCGGGATCGTGCTGCCCCAGCGCTGGAAGAGCGCGACCGCGATCAGCGGGGCGACGGCGCCGGCGGCGATCGACGACAGCTGCCCGCCGACGGAAAGCCCGGTGTAGCGGACGCGCGTCGGGAACTGCTCGGCGAAGAACGCCGCCTGCGGCCCGTACATCGCGCCGTGCAGCACGAGCCCGATCGTGGTCGCCACCACGATCACCGCCGTCGATTTCGTGTCCAGTAGCGCGAAGAACGCGAAGCCCCACACCGCCATCGCGATCGCGCCGAACAGGTACACCGGTTTGCGGCCGGCACGGTCGGAAAGCAGGCCCCACAACGGAATAGTCACGAAGTGCACCACCGAGCCGAGCAGCACCGCGGTCAGCCCGGTCCCCTTCGGCAGATGCAGCCCGGTGGTGACGTAGACCAGGATGAACGCGGTGAGCACGTAGTAGGACACGTTCTCCGCCATCCGGGCGCCGATCGTGACCAGCACCTGACGCCCGTTGCGGCGGAAGACGTCGACCACCGGCACGTGCCTGCCGCCGCGTTCGGCGGCTTGCCGTTGCGCGGCAAGGAAAACCGGGGACTCGGCGACGGCCAGCCTGATCCACAGCCCGATCAGCAGCAGCACGCCCGAGAGCAGGAACGGGACCCGCCAGCCCCACGCCAGGAACGTCGCGTCCGACTGCGTCGCGGTCAGTATCGCCAGCACCGCGGTGGCCAGGAGGTTGCCACCGGGCGCCCCACACTGCGGCCAGGACGCCCAGAAGCCGCGCCGCTTCTCGTCGCCGTGCTCGGACACGATGAGCACCGCGCCGCCCCATTCACCGCCGAGCGCGAAACCCTGTACCAGCCGCAAAAAGGTGAGCAGCAGAGGTGCCGCGACACCCGCCGTGGCGAAGGTCGGGAGCACCCCCATCGCGCAGGTCGAACCGCCCATCAGCACCAGGCTGAGAACGAGGAGCTTCTTGCGGCCGAGCCGGTCGCCGAAGTGCCCGAAGACCAGTCCGCCGATCGGGCGCGCGAGAAATCCGACGGCATAGGTGAGAAACGCCAGCAGCGTGCCGGTCAACGGATCCGACGCCGGGAAGAACAGCTTGTTGAACACCAGCGCCGCGGCCGAGGTGTAGAGGAAGAAGTCGTACCACTCGATGGTGGTCCCGATCAGGCTCGCGCCGACGATCCTGGCGATCGGCGGCCGGTTCGCTGTGTGCACTGCGGACTCCACTTCGTCGGGGGCCAGAGGTGTTGGGGGGAAAGGATTTTCAGGCGGCGGTCCAGCCGCCGTCGAGCGGGAGGGAAGCGCCGGTGATGTGGTCCGCGTGCGGGCCGCACAGCCACACCACCAGTGCGGCGACGTCGGCGGGTTCGATCAGCCGCTTGATCGCCGCGCGCCGCATCAGCACCTGCCCGACGACGTCGTCACGCGGGATGCCGTGTTCGGCGGCCTGCGCGTCGATCTGGCCGTCTACCAGCGGGGTCCGCACATAGCCCGGACTGACGCAGTTGCTCGTCACCCCGTGCGCCGCACCCTCCAAAGCGGACACTTTCGACAGGCCTTCGAGCGCGTGTTTCGCCGCGACGTACGCGGCCTTGTACGGGCTGGCCCGCACTCCGTGCACGCTCGAGATGTTCACGATCCGGCCCCAGCCCGCCGTGTACATCGCCGGCAGGACGCGGCGGATCAGCAGGAACGGCGCGGTGACCATGAGGTCCTGGATCATCGTGAACCGCTCCGGCGGGAAGTCCGGCAGCGCGGCGACGTACTGGATCCCGGCGTTGTTCACCAGGATGTCGACGTCGGCCGGCAGCGCCTCGATCGCGACGGGATCGGTCAGGTCCGCGGCGTGCGCCCACCCGCCGCTCCCGGCGGCCGCCCGCTCGGCCCCGGCGGCGTCGATGTCGACCACGTGCACCTTCGCACCGGCGGCCGCCAGTGCCCGGACACAGGCCAGGCCGATGCCACCGGCGCCCCCGGTCACCAGAGCGGTCTTTCCACTCAACTCGCTGGTCATGGCGCAGAACGGTAAGCCAGGGCAGGGACCCCGGCCATGTCCGTGGAACCCACAACCCGCCCTCGGGACATGGCCGCGGAGCACATGTCCGCCGAAGCGTTTACCGGACGGAGGAAGCGAGTTCGCCGAAACGCCGCAGGAGTGCGTCGCTCTTGCGGCGAGTGGGCCACAGCAGCCGCACGGCCACCGGTGGGGCGCCGTTGAGCGGCACGTGGGCGACCCGCGCGTGAATGTGCGTCTCGGCCGCCGAGGTGGTCGTCGAGCCGACGCCGCGCCCGGCGGCGATGATGGCGAGCCACTCGTCGTAGCTGCCGCATTCGATCACCTGCGCGGGCTGCTGCGCCGGCGGCCACAGGCCGGCACTCGTCGCCCCGCTCACGGTGTTGACGACCAGCGGATACGCGGTCAGCTCCGACCACTCCAGCTCCGCACGGGCAGCCAGTGGCGATTCGACGGAAACCGCCGCGACGCGCTCCTCCTCGAACAACACCGTCTGCGTGATGCCCGGGACGTGCACCGGAGCACGCACCAAGGCGACATCGACGTCTCCGGAATGCAGGGCCGTCACGATGTCGTCCCGGCGCAGCAACGTCGCCGTCGCGCCCGTGGCGTTCTCGAACGCCGCCAGCAGGTCGCTGATCCACGGGTCGGGCAGCGCCCACTGGAAGCCGATCCGCAGGCTCGCCCGCCCACTGGCGGCGATCAGGGCCGCGTCGAGGTCGTGGAGCACGACACGCAGGCGTTCGAGCAGTTCGCTGCCGGTGTCGGTGAGTTCGACGCTGCGCGACGTGCGCTCCAGCAACCGGGCCCCCACCGCCGCTTCCAGCTGCTGGATGGTGCGGGTCAGGGCGGGCTGGGTGATCAGGAGGTCACCGCTGGCCGCCGTGAACGAGCGCCGCGTCGCGACCGCGACGAACGCCCGCAGGTGCCGTAGTTCCACCTCCACAAGAGCCACCCTACCGATCTATGCCGGGGACGCATAGATCGGCCTCACCAGGCATTTCTCTTCGCGCCTTCGGCTGCCTACCGTCGAAATCGAGCAGATCACCCCCGCGCGGAAGCACTGGAAGAACAGGCAGGGAACACGATGAACACGACACCCGGAAATCCACGCGCGTTCGACGAACTCATGGCGATCCGAGGCGGAAGCGCGCTCGCCGCCGACGAGGTGACGATCAGCGGCTCGGACCCGCTGTTCGCCTCGCCGTTCCGGATCGGGGCGACCCTCGCCGACGCGCTGGCGGCCCGCGCGGTCGCGGCGAACGACCTGTGGGAACTGCGCACCGGCCGTCGCCAGCGCATCGCCGTCGACGTACGAGCCGCTGCCGCCACGGCCCTCGGTGGCGAGGACATGACCCTCGTGCGCGACGCGTCCGGCGAGTACCGGCCGGCCCCGCTGTCTCCCGATGTCGAGCACATGGTCTCGCTCACCCAGCCCTGGCGGACCGCCGACGACCGGTGGTTCGTGCCGCACTTCAATCTGCCGCACCTCGAACGCCGGGTGCTGGACGTCCTGCGCTGCGAGGCCACTCCCGCGTCGGTCGAAGCCGCTGTCCGCACCTGGAAAGCGGAAGATCTCGAAGACGCCATCGCCGCCGCGGACGCTTGCGGCGGAATCGTCCGCACCGCCGGGGAATGGCTGACGCATCCGCACGGCGCTCATCTCGCCTCGCGCCCGGTCGTCGAAATCACCAGGATCGGCGACAGCGCGCCCGAGCCCCTGCCCGGCGGCGGCGAACCCTTGTCCGGCATCAGGGTTCTCGACCTCACCCGCATCCTCGCCGGTCCCACCGCCGGGCTGAGCATGGCCGAGCACGGAGCGGACGTACTCATGGTGACCGCCCCGCACCTGCCGCAGGTGCCCCCGTTCGTGCGCGACACCAGCCACGGCAAGCGCAGCACCTACCTCGACTTCACCAAGCCGGACGAGGCGGCACGCCTGCGCGACCTGACCCGCGACGCCGACGTGTTCATCGAGGGCTACCGTCCGCACCGGCTGGAAGCACACGGGTTCGGAGCCGAAGAACTCGCGCGGCTACGCCCCGGACTGGTGTACGTGAGCGTCAACTGCTTCGGATCGGGTGGTCCGTTCGGTGCTCGTGCGGGCTGGGACCAGGTCGCCCAGGCGGTCACCGGGATCTGCGACATCCAGGGCACCGCCATGAACGCCGGCCGGCCCCGGCTCACCCCGATCTACCTCTGCGACTTCCTCACCGGTTTCCTCGCCGGCTTCGGCGCGATGCTCGCGCTCGCCCGGCGCAGCCGCGAAGGAGGCAGCTACCGAGTGCAGGTCTCGCTCAGCCAATCCGCGATGCTCCTGCAGCGCCAAGGACTGATCCGCGACTTCGAAGGCGCACCCGGCCGTCTGCGGCCCGACGAATTCGAGCGCTACGCGGTCACCGACGACAACACCGTCTACGGGGATCTCAAGAGCCTCGGCCCCGTCATCCGCATGTCCGAAACACCGCCCCGATGGGCGCGGACCACCCCTCGCCTGGGGAGCTACCGTCCAGAGTGGATTCAACCGGGTCTCGAGCGAGTCCCCGGAGCGGCCCAGTATCCTGCCACGTAATTCCGCAGCACGTGTCCGGCGAACAGGAGACCTGCCGATGGCCGAGCCCGAAGTCCGGCCGGCATGCTTCGGCGACCTGCGCCCGCTCGCCGACGTGTTCGGTGACCACGGCTTCTTCGTCGAGCGCCACGAACGGCAGAAAAACGGCAAGGGCATGCTGTTCGTCGCGTGGCTCGCCGGCCGGCCGGTCGGCGACGTCTACCTGTGGCAGGAAGAAGCCGAGGAGGCGCCGATCCGCGCGTACCTGCCCGGCGTCCCGCTGCTGACCCACCTCGAGGTCCGGCCGGACCGGCGCAACCGCGGCATCGGCACGGCGATCGTCGAACGGCTCGAACAGTACCTGCGCGAGCAGCAGCAGGATCGGATCGCGCTGGCCGTGCGCACCGACAACACCGACGCCGCCCGGCTCTACGAACGCCTCGGCTACCGGGACTGGGGCCACGGCACCGTCGTGTGCCACACCGAAACGCTGGAAGCCGAAGAGTGCTACGTGCTGGTCAAGGACCTCGCCGTCGACGAGCCGTCACTCGCCGCGGCGAACGTAGCCGGCGCACTCCATTAGCCCGAGTTCGCACAGCACCTTCTCCGCCCTCGTGCCGCCAGGATGACGGCTCAGGCCGGCCGCGTGGTCGACGAACATCGTCTCCACGTGCTTGTGCCAGCGCTCGCGGTCCTCCCGCCATGCCGTGAGGTAGTCCACGCACAGCGACGGCGTGATCCGCGCGCTTTCGCCGCGGGCGGCCTCCAGCGCGGCTCGCATCCGTTCGGCCCGCTCCGGCGGGTGCTCGGTCCGGTCGAGCCTGCCGATGATCTCGCCGATGAACCGCCAGCGATGGTCGAGGAACTCCCGCCAGTACGCCGCGGTCGCGCCTGCCAGCCCCTTGCCCTGGTCCAGCAGCCAGAACACGCCCTCGGCCAAGCTGTCGCCGAACTCCTCGCTCCGTGCTCGCTCCTCGGTGGCGAAGGGGTCGTAGAACTTCTGCTCGGCGGCGCCGATCACGGCCGCCGGGCGCAGCCGGTCACCGTTGAGCAGGAAGAACCAGTCCTCGTTGTAGATCTTCGGGAAGAACGACCCCATCGACGCCCGCCCGACCGCCAGCGCGCCACCGCCGATGAACGTCGTCTGCTCGCCGTGCGTCGCGCGATGGGCGTGACAGACGACGGAGTTGTCCGGGAACTCGCCGATTTCCAGCCCGACGACCTCGTAGTGGTCGAGCAGCTGCGCGGCCCGCTCCAGATCGTCCGGGTCGGGCAGGTGGATGTCGTCGTCGAGGAACACCACCCGTTCCCAGCCCGCGAACCGGGCGAAGACCAGCCCCAGATTGCGCTTCGCACTGGTGTCCTTCGCGTAGTCGAAGGCCGCCCCGCGCAGGACGTCGGTGGTGGCGAACGCCGGCAGCAGGTCGGCGGGCATGTCATCGATGTCGACAGCGACCAGCTCGACGCCGCGGCCAGCGGCCAGCCGGACCGCTTCGGCGGCGGAAGCCCGTTGACTGCAGAAGGCGACGAGCACACAGTCCAGCCGCGCGGCGAACCCGATCGCCTTGGTCAGCTCCGCGGTCTCGTGGGCGATGGGGACGAGGATGGCGTCGAGCACCGGCTCGGCCTCCGCGCGGAACGGGACCTGTTCCAGCAAAGCCCGGTGCGAGCCGTGATGGTTGGGCGAGGACTTGCTCCGGTCACGCGTCCCTCCCCTGGCCTCTGACAAACCCCACCGCCGCCGACCACTCGTGCAGGCGCGTCGCCCGATCGGTCCAGTCGGGCGGCACCACTTGCCGGTTCACGATCTTCACCCGCATCAGCAAAGACCATTGAGCATAACCGGGGAGACGCTCGCGGACGTAGTTCTCGTTACGTTCGCGGAAACGAACGTCGGTCAGGGCACACACCGCCCCCAGGGTGCCGCTGGCGTACATCCCGTTGAACGACAGGACGGTCCGCTCCATGTTGTACGGGCTGGGGCCGCGATAGACGTGCGCGACGTCCTCGATCACCTCCCGGCGGCCCGCGTTGTCCCGGAGCTGGGGTTCGAACCGCACCACTCCGTCCTCGGTGTCCGCCTCGAACCAGCCGACGTCGTCGGAATCGTCCCGCGCGACCTGCCGGACGGGCAGTTCCAGGCGCCGCTGCAGGAACAGGTCCCTGGTCGCCTCGTTCCAGTCGACCCCGCCCAGCAACACCAGATGCGAGGTGTAGTCGGCGAGCGTCAGTTCGTTCGACAACCGCAGCTTGACCGCGTTGCCCGGGTTGAGCGCGCGGATCTGGCCGTACAGCTCGACCAGGGCGCCGAGGTCGGTGTAGCTGTACAGCTCGTCGTAGTCCGGGCTGTCCGGGTCGGAGTAGGGGTTTTTCGCCCGCATCTCCGGCGGCAGCGGCGCGCACACGATCGCGATGTCCTCGCGGGGCGGGAAGCGCAGCAGCCCGCCGGCCTCCTCGTCCGGATCTCCCCCGGACTTCCCGCGTGCCGCGTCGCGCAGTGCCTTCAGCTCGTCGAGCAGCCTGTCCCGCTCCGCGCGCTCGTCGGCGGTCAGCTCGTCCAGGCCCAGCAGCCGGTACGGCGGGCGCTCCACCGAACGCGGGGTGGCGAAGAACCGCGCGTACGCCTCCAGCCGTGTCTCCGGTGGCGTTTCGGGCTGCGACGTCCGCTCCCACGACGAGATCAGCGGGCCGCTGCCGTCCAGCGCCTTGGCCAGCTGCAGCTGGGTGATGCTCGCGCCGGGCCAGTGGGACTTGCGCAGCTCCCGCAGGCGCCGCGCGAGTTCGACGGCCGGGCCGACCGGTGATACCACGACGAGTAGCTCCTCGGCTGAACTTCAGCTCAACTACTGAATACGAGCACCATACACCCGCGATCCGGCCACACATACCTTGACACGCAAGTACGTATCGCATCCCGTCGACCACGAGGCAACAAGCTGGAAACGGTCATTGCCGGGTTGCACACCCAGCCTCTAACCTGAATGCAGCTGAGATACCAAAATTTCAGTTTAATACCTGAAGTTCGAGCGGACAGGAGTCGATGAACACCCCCGTCAGCACCCTCCCACGCGGCCCGCCCGGCCGTGCCACCCGCGACGTCGCAGTACCGCGCACGGTGCCGCTCGACGTCCATCGATTCAGGGGAGCGCATGTCATGAACCCGGCGATCGAAACCTTGGCCACCGAAGCCGCCCCTGCCGCGCAGGGCATCTCCACCGGCCCCGCACTGGCTGTCGTCCTCGCGCTGATACTGACCATCGCGTTCGCGAAACTGCTGCGCCGGGTGGCGACCGTCGTGTCGACCCTGCTCAGCTCGGCCGGTTCCCTGATGGGCCTGCTGGCCACCGTGTTCGGGGTCGGCGCGCTGGCCGCGCTCACGATGATCGCGGTCGTGGTGGTCCGCTGACCACGACGACGTGCCCGCTCACCGGGCACCGGACTTTCCTTGCCCGGCAACGGCAACGCCCTAGGCCGAACGCAACGGAACCCGCCAGGTCACCGTGGTCCCCCCGTCGGGCCCCGCGGTGAACGTCACGGTCCCGTCGTTCTGCTCCGCGCGCCGCCGGAGGTTCTCCAAGCCACTGCGCGGAACGTCGTCAGGGAGGCCGATCCCGTTGTCGGCGACCGTGATGACCAAATCGTCGCCCGCCACGACGTCGACGGAGATCCAGTCGGCGCCCGAGTGCCGCAGCGCGTTGCTCAACGCCTCACGGACCACGGCTTCGGCGTGCTCGCGCAGGTCGCCCGGCACTAGCGTGTCGACGGCGCCGGAGATCCGCACCGAGGGAGCGACCGTGGTCGCCGTGGTCAGCTCGGTGATCAGGTCGAGCAGCCTGCGCCGCAGGCTGGTGGAGGCGTCGGTGCCGGTGCTGTGCAGGTCGAAGATCGACGTCCGGATCTCCCGCACGGTCTGGTCCAGCTGCTCGACGGCGGTCGTGACCCGGGTCCGCGCGAGCTCGTCGGCGATCCTCGGCATGATGCTCTGCAGGCTCATCCCGGTCGCGAACAACCGCTGGATGACGTGGTCGTGCAGATCCTGCGCGATGCGGTCCCGGTCGGCCAGCACGTCCAGCAGCCGCTGGCTGCGCTGCTTGTCCGCGAACTCCAGCGCCACCGCCGCCTGGTCGGCGAACGAGGACAGCATCGGGACCTGATCGGGTTTGAACTGCGCCGCGCCCTTGTCCCGCACGGCGAGCAGCACCCCGCCCACCCCGGCCGTGCTGATCAGCGGAACCGCGGCCGCGGGCCCGAACCCGGCCACCGCGGGCTCCGGGTCACCGGGCAGCGCCGAGTCGATGTCGGGGATCAGCCGCGGCTGACCGGTCGTCATGATCTCGTCGATCACCGTGTTGTCCATGGCGATCGACGCGCCGAGCACCAGGCCCGCCCTCGCCCCGGACGCGGCACTCACCGACATCGCCGGGCCGGGGGCGCCGAGCAGGATGAACGTGCCGTCCGCGGCCACCACCTCGCACGCGCGCTCCACCACCAGGCCGAGCGTGTCCGCCGCCGACGCCCCGCCCAGCAGGCCGCCGTTGATCTCGGCGACCGCCGCCAGCCACCGCTCGCGGGTCTTGGACCGCTCGAACATCCGCGCGTTGTCGATCGCCACCCCCGCCGCGGCCGCCAATGCCTCGAGCACCACCTCGTCGTCCGGGGTGAACTCGGCGGCGCCGCGCTTCTCGGTGAGATACAGGTTCCCGAACACCCTGTCCCGCACCCGCACCGGAACGCCGAGGAAACTGTGCATCGGCGGATGGTTCGCCGGGAACCCCACCGACGCCGGATGCCGCGCCAGATCCGGCACCCGCACCGGGCGCGGATCCTCGATCAGCATTCCGAGCAGGCCGCGCCCCTCCGGCAGGTGCCCCATGCCGGCCCGCGTCTCGGCGTCGATGCCGACGTAGACGAACTCCGACAGCCCCTCCTCCTCTGCGAGCACGCCAAGGGCTCCGTACCGCGCGTCGACGAGATCGACCGCCGCCTGCACGATGCGCTGCAAGGTCGAATCCAGCTCCAGACCGGTGGCCACCGCCATCACCGCGTCCACGAGCCCCTGCAGCTGGTCGCGGGTCTTCGCGATCTCGGTGAGCCGGTCCTGCACCTCGTGCAGGAGCTCGTCCAGGCGGAGACCGGTGAGCGACCCCGGTGCCGACGCCCGTGCCTCCGCACCCGCACCCATCACACATCGCTCCGTAATGTCCCGAGACACACCCCGCGCGGCCTCCCGCGACATCAGGGTTCCATCTCGCGATTCCGCTGCCAAGGTGGGGACTCCCCGATCCGTGGCGGTCCGTGGCCCTCGTGGAAGACCTCGGCGGCCGGACGCCGCGGTGTCCGGCGGGCCACCGGTTCCGCCGGGCGCCCGAACCGCATCACCAACTGGGGCATCCCCGGCAACCGCAGACGATCCGCCACCTGCTCGCGGACCGGGGCCACGTGCAGCGGCTGGGTCAGCACGGAAGCGGCGAGCCCCGCGTCGACGGCGGCCAGCCACGCTTGCTGCATGGCGATTCCGGCACGGACGTGATCCGCCCGCTCGTCACCCGCTGTGACGAAGAAGAGGAGGTGCTCTCGCTCCATCCGGGTGAGCAGCGTCTGCTGGTCCGGCACCCGGTGCCGCGCCGGGACCAGGTCCGCCCACAGTGGTCCGGCCAGGCCGTGAGCGGGCGCGAGCAGTCCGTCGCCGACGCCGTCCGGGCGCCACGCGGCCGTCCACTCCGCCAGCTCCGCCTGGTACTCCCGGTCACCGCGCAGGACCCGCGCGGCCCGTTCGAACAGCCCGGCCAACGCGGGGAGGTGGTCGTCCCGCACCAGCGCGGCCGCCACGCCCTGCCTCGTCGCCGCGCTGGCGACGACGTCGGCCACCTCGTCCGGGACACGGGCGCCCGCGAACGGGCGACGGTGACTGCGCCGCCGGGAGATCGCCTGGTACGCGTGCAGTTCCGCCGCGGACGGGGGCTCCTGTCCGTCGACCGGTACGGCCCCTGCCAGGGTGGCCGTACCGGACCCGGGAAGCGTGATCGCCGCCCGTCGGCCGAGCACGCGGACGGCGAGCTCCAAGTTCGCCAGCGCCGCGCCACAGGAGATGAGCCGGTCGCGACCGTCCGGGTCGTGCCGGTTCAGGGCCAGGTCGGGTCGTTCGAACACCTCGGCCCGGCCCGGCGGCAGCGCCAGCCGCCACGGCTGGGTGTTGTGCACCGACGGCGCCCGCACCACCGCCCGCGCGAGCACCTCCACATCGCCCGCCGACCAGTCCTCTGTCACAGCCACGCTCATCCACGACTCCATCACGCCCCGTTACCCCCGATCCTGGGCGCTCCGCCGGGCGGGTGAAAGACAGCGAAAGGCCCCGCGCGTGGAGTCCTAGGTCCCGCAATGGACGTCAAGCGGCCGGTTCACCGGCGGACCGGGCAGCCTCGTCCGTCCACATCGGACTCGAATGGGGTGACCGGACATCGCCCGGTCACCGGGTCACCTCCGGGCGCACGACCAGCACCGGGCAGTCGGCGTGCTGCACGAGGGCCTGACTGGTCGAGCCCAGCAGCATGCCGGTGAAGCCACCGCGTCCGTGGCTGCCGACCACCACGAGCCGGGCCCGCTCGGCCAGTTCCAGCAGCGCGTGCCGTGGCCGGTCCATCCGCAGGTCACGGCTGACCTCGACGTCCGGGTACTTCTCCCGCCAGCCCGCGAGCCGCTCGGCCAGCAGCCGTTCCTCGCCGGCCATCAGCGACTCCCACTCGGGCAGCAGCCGGGCCGTGGCGCGAGCGGAGTCGTAGACGACGTCACTCCACGCGTGCAACGCCACCAGCGGCGCGTTCCGCAGCGACGCCTCCTCGAACGCCACGGCGATCGCGCGCTCGCTGGTCGGGCTGCCGTCGATCCCGGCCACCACCGGACCGTCCACCGGGACCTCGCCGCCGTTCGCACGCCCCCGCACCACCGCGACCGGGCAATGCGCGTGCCCCACCAGCGCGGACGTCGTCGACCCCAGCACCGTCGACAGGAACTGCCCGTACCCGGAACTGCCCACGACGAGCATCCGCGCGTCCCGGGACTGCTCCACCAGCAGCGGCACGGGCGCCTCCGGCTGTGTCCGGCCCTCGATCCGCAGATCGGGCCGCACCGACCGCGCGAGTTCCGCCGCCTCGCGGACGAAACCTTCGCTCGCCTGCTGCAGATCGTTCAGCATGCTCTCCCCGAGCGGCGCGCCACCGCCGTAGTACAGCCCGGCGATGTTGACCGCGCTCACGATCCGCAGCACGTCGCCGTGCACGGCGGCGGTCGCCGCGGCCCAGGCCACGGCCCGGTTCGCGCCGTCCGAGCCGTCGGTCCCGACCAGGATGGTGTCGGTCATCGGGTGCTCCCCTCGTGTTCGGAAACGACCCGGGCGTCCACCACGCCAGGCACCGCCTGGGCCAGCAGGGTCGCCACGTGCCGGTCGGTTTCGTCGTCGTAGGCGTCGACCACCCGGACGACGCCGTCCGCCACCTCGACGGTCCAGCGGTCCGCTCCGCCGTAGATCTCCAGGTGATGCCGGACGTCGTTCAGGATCGCATGATCGTCCCGTGCCAGCACCCGGACGATGTCACCGCGGGTGACGATGCCGATCACCCTCGCGCCGTCGACGACGGGCATCGCACGGATACCGGACTCGACCAGCGCACGGGTCAGGTCGGCGACGTCGGTGCCCGGCGACATCCCGGTCGCGGGGCTGGTCATCAGCGCGCCGACGGTCGATCCGGGATCTTCGCGCCGGGCGCGGTACTCGGCGTCGCGACGGTGGCGCGGATCGGCAGGGACCCGGTCGCGGATCAGATCCGCCTCGGTGACGATGCCGATCAGGCGATCGTCGTCGTCCACCACCGGAAGGGCGGTGAACCCGCGCGACGAAAGGATTTCCGCCGCCTCCTTCGCCGTCGTCGCGGTACCGACGGTGATCACCGGCGAGGTCATCACGTCCCGGGCTCGCATGGGCAGCCTCCCTGCTCGTTGCCTGAACCCGACGGTATTCCGGCCGATCCCCGCCGCACCGCGTTCCTTGGTCACCACCGGACGGGACCTAGGTCCCATCGGTCCACAGTGGACCAGGAGGTGACGCGTCAGTAACCGATCTCGAACTTCGCCACGGTCTCCTCGTCGAACTCGATGCCCAGGCCCGGCCGGTCCGGGATCTCGACCAGGTTGTCGCGGTAACGCAGCCGGGTCTCCGGCGTGAGCAACAGCTCGAAGTTGTAGATCCCCTTCTCCAGCGCGAAATACTCGACGACGAGCGTGTTGGCCACCGCCGCGGTGAGGTGGACGTGCAGGTTGTGGTGCCAGTGCGGCGCCATCTGCACCCCGAAGCTGTCCGCGGTGTGCGCGACCCGCAGCCATTCGGTCACCCCGCCCACGACGGCGGCATCCGCCTGCAGGATCGCCGCCGCCCGTGCCTCGATCAGCCCGCGGAACTCCCAGCGGGTCTGATGGATCTCCCCGGTGGCGACCGGGGTCGTGATGCGAGCGGCCAGCTCCCCGTGTCCCGCGACGGCTTCCGGCGACAGCGGTTCCTCGAACCACCACAGTGGACGGTCGCCGGCGGCCCGTTCGAAGGCCTCGATCGCGACCTGGGCTTCCCGGACCGTCCGGTAGGCGTTGTTCGCGTCGAGCGCGAGCCTGCCCCGATCGCCGATGGCCTCGACCGCGGCCGCGACCCGGCGGGCGTCCTCGGCCACGGAAAGCCCGCCCACCTTGATCTTGTGGTCGGTGAAACCCTGCGCGGAGTTGAACGCGATCTCGTTCACGACGGCCTCGGTCCACTCGCCGTCGTCCGGCCGGTAGTAGCCGCCCGAGGCGTAGGCGGGTTGCGGGGTGGTGGCCCCGCCGAGCAATTTCGCCAGCGGCTGCCCTGCCCGCCGGGCCTTGAGGTCCCACAAGGCAATGTCGATGGCCGACAGCGCCCTGATCACCGCGCCACGCCTGCCGGCGAGCAACGTCTCCTGGTAGGCGCGGCTCCACAGGCCCACGACGTCGTCGACGTCGGCACCGGCATACCCGGGCGCGAGCAGATCGTCCACCGCCGCCTTGGTGACGAACGCCCCCGCGGTCCCCGCGTAGGTGTAGCCGACGCCGCGATTGCCCGCGTCGTCGTGGACTTCGACCAGTACGTACTGCCGGGTGCCCAGCTCCCGGTTGGACATCCGGGTCGGCTTGTCGACCGGGACACCGATGGCGCGGGCACGAATCCTGCTGATGGTCACGAGTTCTCCTTACGGGCGGGGAAGGCCGTGCGCACGGCCTGGAGGTTGGCGAATTCGGTGATTCCGGCGCGGCCCAGCTCGCGGCCGTGGCCGCTGGCCTTGACCCCGCCGACCGGTAGCCGCGCGTCGGACTCGGAAACGCGGTTCACGAAAATCGAGCCGGTGCCGATGCGCTCGGCCACCGCCAGCGCCCGGTCGGGGTCACCACTCCAGACCGCGCAACTGAGCCCGTAGCGGGTGGCGTTGGCCGCGCGCACGGCGTCCTCTTCGGACTCCGCGGGGAACAGAACCGCCAGCGGGCCGAAGGTTTCCTCCTGGAACGCTGGTCCGTCCACACCGGACACTTCGATCGCGGTGGGGCGGAACCACGCGCCGGGCCGTGAGTCCGGCGCACCGCCGGTCAGCAGCCGGGCACCGGCCCGCAGCGCCGCGTCCAGCTGACCGCGCAGGGCGTCGCGGAGGTCGGTCCTCGCCATCGGTCCTATGTCCACACCGGACTCTCGCGGATCGCCGACCACGAGCTCGCCGATCCCGGCGACCACCGCTTCGGCGAATTCCCCGTATACCGCCCGGTGCACGATGAGCCGTTTCGCCGCGATGCAGCTCTGCCCCACGTTGAGGAACCGGGACCGGACCGCGGCGCGAGCGGCGGCGGGGACGTCGGCGTCGGGCAGCACGACGAACGGATCGGAGCCGCCCAGTTCCAGCACGGTCTTCTTGACCGCCGCGCCGGCGCGGGCCGCGACAAGCGCGCCGACGCGGTTGCTCCCGGTGAAGGCGACCGCCGCCACCCGTGAATCGTCGATCAGCGCCCCGGTTCGCTCCGGGGGAAGGACGACGCTGCCGAGGACCCCCTTGCCGAACACGTCGTCGAACAGCCCGGTCAGCCGCTCCGCGCTTCCGGTCACGTTGTCCGCGTGTTTGAGCAGCACCGTGTTCCCGGCCGCGACAGCGGGCACCATGGACCGGATCACCTGCCAGAACGGGTAGTTCCACGGCATGATCGCCAGCAGCGTGCCGAGCGGGCGCAGCCGGACGACGCCCGAGTCCGGGGCGAGGTCGATCCGCTCCGGCGCCAGCAGTTCCGGCAGCCGCTCGGCGTAGAAGGCGCACGTCCGGGCGCATTTGGCGATCTCGGCCAGTGCCTGGTCGATCGGTTTGCCCATCTCGGCGGTGATCAGCGCGGCGTATTCGGCGCGGCGCGCGGTCAGCTTGTCCGCCAGTGCGCGCAGTGACGCCTGCCGCCGAGTCACCGAAGATCCGCCCCAGCACGCGCCCGCGGTCACCGCGGCGTCGAGTGCCGCGTCCAGCCGACTGTCCGATGTGTACGGATAGCGGCCGAGGACCGCGCCGGTGGCCGGATCGATCGTGGTCACACCGCTCATCGGCCCGCCCCTGCCAGCCAGTCCTGGAACCGGCGGGCGAGGACCACCGGATCGGCGAGCAGCTTCGGCACCTCGGCCGCGTTGCCCGGCTCGATCCGGACGTGCAGGAACACCGGGCCGTCGGCGACCAGCGCCGCGGCGAACCCGGCGCGCAGCTCGTCCCGGTCGCGCGCCTCGGACACCGTCCATCCGGCTGCCTGGGCGAACGCGCCAAGATCCACGCGATCCGCGTAGGTCGGCAGGTTCGCGGTCGCGCCGTAGACGCCGTTGTCCAGCAGTACCAGGAGAAGCTTGTGCGGGGCGAGATAACCGCCGGTGGGCAGCACGTTCGGGTTCATCAGCAGCGAGCCGTCACCCTCGATCGTGACCACTTTGGACACCGGGCTGTCCGCGAGCGCGAGCGCCAGCCCGGTGGCCACCGACCCGGCCAGGCCCATCGAGTCCAGCAGGTAGAGGTGGTTCGGGCGGTCGGCCACCGCGGCCAGCTCGCGGCTGGAGGCCGCGCAGGTGACCACCACGGGCAGCCGCCCGGTGAGTTCGGCCAGTACCGTCAGCGCGTCGATACGTCGCATCACTACGCCGCCTTTCCGTCGGTCGCCCAGAACCGGGTGAGCACGACGACCGGGCGGAAGGTCATCCGCGCGTGCTCGCCCGCCTCCTCGGTCACCGCGGCCCAGTCCGCCGGGCCGCTGCGCCGGTCCAGCTCGAAGAACCGCAGTCCGACGGCGTCCAGCAACCGGGGAACGTGCTGGCTCACGGTGTGGATCATCGAGTTGTACTCACCGAGCCCGCCGCGCGTGTTCGCGACGATCAGCAGTGGCAGGTGATAGGCGAGGTTGAACGTCGTCAGCGCCGTCAGCGCGTTGCCGAATCCGTTGTCCTGCATGACGATCGCGCCGAACTTGCCGGCCAGCGGCAGCGCACCGAGCACGCCCATGGCCTCTTCTTCGACCGACAGCGGGAACACCCGCGCCGAGCGGCCCCCCGCGCCGCCGTCCGCCTCGACCAGCTCGGTGATCACCGGGGCGACGCTGACCGAGGGCACGTACCCGACGAGATCCGGCCGCGCCGCCCGGATCCCCCTGGCCAGCGCCGCCGCGTATGTCTCGGAACTCAAGACCCATCCTCCTTTGGTGGCGAGCTACACTTAACAAGTAGCATGCTACTCATTCGCAATAGAAGGCCTCCCGCGTGTGACTTGCGGCGCAGGACTCGAGCGTTCCGGCCGGTTCCCAGTGCGCGGTGGTGCGACAGGCCCGGCGCCGGTATGTCGCGAACGCTCCGTTCGGGACGCTCAACGTCGGCAACGGAG
>NZ_JBHYIK010000028.1:102927-114228 GCF_042739735.1 Amycolatopsis sp. NPDC059027
CCACCCCCCGGGGGCGGGCCCCCCCCGCCGCCCCCCCAGAATATCCTCACCCCGAGCACCTCCGACAACAAATCGCCCAAAAGTCCCACCCCCCCCACATCGAGCGAACGGCGTCGGCGAGCGGCTCTAGGGAATGACGCGGTCCTCGGCGGGCACCGCGATCTCCACCCAGCGGCGCCATTCGGCGACCAGGCCCCGGTCGTCACCGCTGGTGTGCTCGACCAGCAGGTCGCCGGACCGGACGAGATGCCGCCGCATCGCGCTCGCGGCGGCCCGGCCGTCGCGGCGCCGCAGCGCGTCGACGATCGCCCAGTGATCGCCGAGCGCGACGTCGATCGGCTGGTACTGCGGCACGCTGAACCGGCCGTCCAGCGCGAGGGTCTGCCGCAGCTCGGCGACGAACTTCGCCAGCCGCGCGTTGCCGCTGGCCTCGAGAATCAGCGTGTGCAACCGCTCGTCGGCGGCGAAGTACTCCGGACCGCCGTCGGCCCGTTCCTTCATGATCTCGTACTGCGCCAGCAGCGCGGCGTCGTCCCGGCCGGTCATCACCGCCGCCGCGCTCTGGCACGCGGGCGGTTCGAGCAGCACCCGCATACTGCACAGCTCGACGATGCCCCTGCCGTCCGGGCCGAGGATGCGCGCGCCCCGGTTGCGCTCGATCCGGACCAGCCCGAGATCGGCGAGCTTCAGCAGCGCCTCCCGCACCGGTGTCCGGGACGCGCCGAACCGCTCGCCCAGCTCCCGCGAGGAGTACAGCAGTCCGCGCTCCAGGCCACCGGACCGGATGGCGTCCCGGATCTCCGTGGCGATCTGTTCGCTCTTGCTGTCGAGTGGCTCGGTGGTCACGGGGCTCCCGGTGCGGCGCGGCTGGTCCGGCCAGCATAAAGGTCAGCGGCCGGCACCCGGGCCCGGCACGCCCGCCGCCTCGGGCAGCCCCGTCACCCGCCGCCTCGACCACCACAGCCCGCCGATCACCAGCACCGCCAGCACGTTCGCCGACGCCATGACCCCGATGGACAAACCGGTGTTCCCCCCGGAGACCTGCTGGATCCAGCCGACCGCGAACGGACTGAGGAATCCGGCGGCGTTGCCCAGCGAGTTGATCAGTGCCACCCCGCTGGCCGCGCCCACGCCCGCCAGGAACGCCGTCGGCAGCGACCAGAACAGCGGCTTGGCGGTCTCCGCGGCCATCGTGGCCACGGTGATCGCGCCGAACGCGAGCGCGGGCGTCCCCAGTCCGGCCGCGCTCACCGTGAACATCAGCACCGAGACCAGCAACGCCAGCACCACCGGCCGCGCGGAATCCGTGCGGCGCACCCGCCTGCCGGTCACGAACATGGCGACGGCGGCCGCGAGGAACGGCACCGCGGCCAGCCACCCGACCTGCACCGTGGTCAGCGAGTGGCCGACGCCCTTGATCACCGACGGAAGCCAGTAGGCGAGCGGATAAGCGCCGCACTGCACCAGGAAGTACACGACGGCGAGGACGAGGACCCGCCGGTTGCGGAACACCGCGCGATGCGTGGACGGACCGGCCGCGCCGCGCTCCCGTTCCTCCTGCGCCAGCGTCGAAATCAGCCACTCCCGTTCCGCGGCGCGCAGCCAGCGCGCTTCGGACGGCCGCTCGGTCACCGTCGTGAAGAACACGACGCCCAGCAGGATCGCCGGAATACCGCCCAGCACGAACACCCACCGCCAGCCCTCGAGCCCGAACACGTGGTCCATGCCCGACAGGATCCAGCCGTTGAGTGGTCCGCCGATCGTGCCGGCGAGCGGGATCGTGACCATGAACGTCGCGATGACGCGGGTCCGCTCGCGGTTCGGGCACCAGCGGGCGAGGTAGACGAGGATGCCGGGAAACAGGCCCGCCTCCGCGATGCCGAGCAGGAAGCGCATTACGTAGACCATCTCGACGTTGGGCGAGAACGCCATGATCGTCTCGACGATCCCCCAGGTGACCATGATCCTGGTCAGCCAGATCCGCACCCCGACCCGCGCCATGATCATGTTGCTCGGCACCTCGGCCAGCACGTAGCCGACGAAGAACACCCCCGCCGCGAACCCGTACTGGGCCGCCGACATGCCGAAGGTCTTCTCCAGGCCGAACTTGGCGAACCCGATGTTGGTGCGGTCCAGGTAGTTCACCACGTAACAGAGCATGAGCAGCGGCACGATCCGCCACATCACCCTGCGCATCGTGTGTGCCCGGACGGCGTCGGGAACCTGCGCCACCATCGCTCACATCCTTCACCGTTGAAGTACGACAGCCAAGACACGTGAAGTAGCATCCTTTATTGGCAGAGTGGCATGCTACTTCGCCTCGACAGGTGAGACAAGGTGCTTCGGCTGATTCCGGCAGCGCGCTCAGCGACCACGGAGATGTCCGGGACACATAGCGGACGAGTCCGTCCCTTGCGGATGGCGACACCCAGAGCATGCCCCGAACGGGCCGCCGGGGATGATCAACGTCCACAACGAAGCGTTCGCGACACCACATCACGGGCACTCGAACTGCGCGAAAGTGCTCGAAAACGCGCAATACACACCGCATTCACCAACTTTTCGCCGGTGAAGCGTGGACACCAGCACGCTAAACATGTACAAATGTCCACGACCAGCCGCCGCTATGAGGCGCGTCACATCCCGCAGGGTGCGAGAGGACCGACGACATGGCCGAACTCAACCGCAGACGGTTCCTCCAGATCGCCGGAGCGACCGCAAGCCTCACGGCGTTGTCGGACAGCATCGCCCGCGCCGCCGCCATCCCCGCCGCGCGCCGCACCGGCACGCTCGCCGACGTCGAGCACATCGTCGTGCTGATGCAGGAGAACCGCTCCTTCGACCACTACTTCGGCTCGATGAAAGGCGTCCGCGGCCTCGGCGATCCCCGGCCCATCACGCTCGACAGCGGCAAACCGGTCTGGTACCAGTCCGACGGCGGCAAGGACGTGCTGCCCTACCATCCCGCCGACTCCGGCCTGGGCATGCGCTGCATCGAGGGTCTCGACCACGGCTGGACCGGCGGGCACCGCGCCTGGAACCAGGGCAAGGCCGACCAGTGGATCCCGGCCAAGACCGCGCGGACCATGGCCTACCTGACGCGCGAGGACATCCCGTTCCACTACGCGCTCGCCGACGCGTTCACCGTCTGCGACGCCTACCACTGCTCGCTGAACGGGCCGACCGACCCGAACCGGTACTACATGTACACCGGCTACGTCGGCAATGACGGAAAGGGCGGCGGCCCCGTCATCGACAACGCCGAGGCGGGCTACGGCTGGACGACCTACCCCGAGCGCCTCGAAAAGGCGGGTATCTCCTGGAAGTTCTACCAGGACATCGGGGACGGCCTCGACAAGGCGGGCAAGTGGGGCTGGATCGACGATCCCTACCGCGGCAACTACGGCGACAACTCCTTGCTGTACTTCACTTCCTACCGCGACGCCAAGCCCGGTCAGCCGCTCTACGACAAGGCACGCACCGGCACCAACGCGAAGAAGGGCGACGGCTACTTCGACGTCCTCACCGCCGACGTCAAGGCCGGGAAACTCCCGAAGATCTCCTGGATCGCCGCGCCCGAAGCGTTCTGTGAACACCCGAACTGGCCGCCGAACTACGGCGCCTGGTACATCTCCCGCGTCCTCGAAGCACTCACGTCCAATCCCGAGGTGTGGAGCAAAACCGTCCTGCTCATCACCTACGACGAGAACGACGGCTTCTTCGACCACGTCCCCCAGCCCTTCCCGCCGTCATCGGCCGCCCAGGGCCTGTCCACCGTCGCCACCACCGGCGAGCAGTACCCCGGCAGCCTCGGCAATCCGGCCGGCCCCTACGGCCTCGGCCAGCGCGTCCCGATGCTCGTCGTCTCGCCGTGGAGCACCGGCGGCTTCGTGTGCTCCGAGGTGTTCGACCACACCTCGATCCTCCGTCTCATGGAAACCCGTTTCGGTGTGCGCGAACCGAACATCTCGCCGTGGCGGCGCGCCGTGTGCGGCGACCTCACCTCCGCCTTCGACTTCACTCTGCAGCGCCCCGCGAAGCCCGCGCTGCCGAGCACCGCCGCCTACGAGCCCCACGGCAAACCGCCGGCGGAACCCGTCTACCGCTCCACCCCGCCCGCGCGTCCCGTGCTGCCCAAACAGGAATCCGGGACGAAACGCACCCGCCCGCTCCGCTACGAGCCGTGGACCGACGTGGCCGTGTCTCCCGCGATCGGCGGTCTGACCCTCACCTTCGGCGGTGGCCCGGCGGGCGTGTGCTTCCACGTCCGGTCCGGCAACCGGAAGGACAGCCCGTGGACCTACACCACCGAAGCGGGCAAGACGATCGCCGACACCTGGCACACCGGTGGGCAGCAAGGAAAATACGACCTCACGGTGCACGGTCCGAACGGCTTCCTGCGCGGCTTCGCCGGCCACACCACGACCGCGGGCCCCGAGGTCACCGCCCGCCACCGCCCCGCGAACGACGCCGTGGAACTCGTCATGACCAACACGGGCACGGCCGAGTGCCGCCTGAGCCTCACCGAGGCCTACCGCGGGCGGAAGGCGACCTTCACGGTGAAACCGGGACAGACCGTGTCCCACACCGAACCCCTCGGCGAAAACCACCACTGGTACGACATCACCGTCACTTCCAGCACGGACAAGGCGTTCCTGCGCCGCTTCGCCGGGCACGTCGAAGACGGCAGGCCCGGCACCAGCGACCCGGCCATCATCGTCCGCTGACCGGTCCGGCGCGCCCGGCCACGAACGGGTACCCGGTTGCCCGCGGATACGCGTCGTCGCACACTGCTCCCCAGGGAGGTGTGCGATGGCGCGGAAGGCGGACCGGCTGGCGGCGGCCATGACGCCGGTGCTCGGCGAACCGCTACCCGTGCGGATACGCGCCTGGGACGGCAGCGAGGCCGGGCCCCGAGACGCGCCCGCACTCGTGTTCCGTCACCGGCGTGCGCTGCGGCGCCTGCTGTGGCGGCCGGGCAAACTCGGCCTGGCCAGGGCGTGGGTCGCGGGCGACCTCGACGTCGACGGCGACCTCTTCGACGCGCTGGAGCGGCTGGCCGGATTCGTCGACGAGCACGAGGTCGCCCGGTCGTGGCACCACGAGGCGCGCCGTGCGCTCGCGACAGTGCGGGACCCGCAGGCCGTGGCCGCGCTGCGCGAGATGGTGGTGCTGGCCGGTGGTCCCGGTTTTCCCCCGGCGCCACCGCCGGAGGAGAACCGGCGGCGCCGCGGCGCACGGCACAGCGTGAGGCGTGACCGCGCGGCGATCAGCCACCACTACGACGTGGGCAACGACTTCTACGCGCTGCTGCTCGGCCCGTCCATGGTGTATTCCTGCGCCTACTGGAACGGCAAGGACGGCCCCCTCGGCACGCTGGAGGAGGCCCAGGCCGCCAAGCTCGATCTGGTCTGCCGCAAGCTGGACCTGCGCGAGGGCGATCGGCTGCTCGACGTCGGCTGCGGCTGGGGTTCGATGGCCCTGCACGCCGCCCGGCACTTCGGCGCCCGCGCGGTGGGCATCACCATTTCCGCCGAACAGGCCGCGCTGGCCCGCGAACGCGTCAACCGGGCCGGACTGTCCGATCGGGTGGACATCCGGATCCAGGACTACCGGGAGATCACCGACGGTCCGTACGACGCGATCTGCTCGATCGGGATGGCCGAACACGTGGGCTCGGCCCGATATCGCGAGTACACCGACGCGTTGTACGGCCTGCTCGAGCCAGGGGGACGGCTGCTGAACCACCAGATCTCCCGCCGCCCGACGCCGGACGAGACCACCTATCGCCTCGACGAGTTCATCGACCGGTACGTGTTCCCCGACGGGGAACTGATGCCGCTCGGCACGACAGTGAAGCTGATCGAGGACACCGGCTTCGAGATCCGGCACGTCGAAGCGCTGCGCGAACACTACGGGCCGACACTGCGTGCCTGGGTACGGAACCTGGAAACGCACTGGACCGAGGCGACCGGCCTGGCCACGCCGGGACGGGCCAGGGTCTGGCGGCTCTACCTCGCCGCCTCCGCGCTCGCCTTCGAGCAGAACCGGATCGGGGTCAACCAGGTACTCGCCGTCCGTCCCGCCCGGACCGGGTGACGGCAGTGCCGCCGATCGCTAGTCGATGTGTGCCAGGGCGGCCTGAACCGACGAATACAGTTTCTCGAAGTCGGGTGCCTGGCGCCGGGTGAACTTGACGCTCGTCGGTTCCATTTCGTGAATGAGGACGTCGAATTCGCCCTTGAACCACGCCCGCGGTGGCCGGGTGCGCCCCCGGACGACATCTCGCAGCGGGATACTGGTTTGCTCGTGCGTCGCGTGCAGACGACGGAACATGATCATGTTGCTCTCGATGCCCACGGTCCAGCCGTGGCCGGTAGCTTCAATGCGACCTTCCATTGCGCCACTCCTAGGTCCGGAGAGTGTCGGAAACAGCGATCCAGTTGTTCGCGCGGGAGGTATGGCGTCGCACCGACAGTATACGCCGATCGCGTCGGTGTACCGCGCGACGATTCACGCCTCTCCTGGGAATACCCACCCCTATGGATGTACCGGTCCTGCCGGGCACCGGCGGTCGCCGTACCGACGTCACTCACGCGGGCGACGGAGATTTCCGCCGGCGGCACCGAGACGGCCTTCACTCCGCCGATCCGAATTTTTTTCGCTGGTTGGCGGTGAAGCGCGCTTTCTTCTGACGATTCCCGCACGTGTTCATGTCACACCATTTGCGGGTGCGACTCTGACTGACGTCGAAGAAGGCGGCTTGGCAGGTTGGTGATGCGCACAAGGCCAGTTTTCCGTCCCGTTCCCCCGCGATGACGCTGATCGCGTCGGCGGCGATGACGCCGAGGGCGTCTTCCACGGAGGAAGCCGAGCTGAGCCGCCATCGCCGCTCACCCTCGGGCGTCAGGATCGCCGCGGCCCGGCCCTGAGCGCTGCGGTCATTGATGACCTGGACAGCAGACGCGGGGAGAGCGTCCTGGATCGCGGCCGCTGTCGCGGCGGCGTGAATCGACTCCCTCAGTTCCCGGGCGAGGTCGAGCTGGGCGGTGGTGCAGGAGTCCACGGCGAGGCCGTTCACCGCCAGCCAGTCGACGAGCCGCTGGGGCGTGGGAATGCGCTCCACAGCGTCGCCGCGACGCTCCGTCAGAGTCGCCGTGAAGCTGGTCGCCAGCACGGTACCGAGGCGAAAGTCAGGAAACCCAGCACGCATGGAACCACCTTAGCTGGTTGCACCCGGGCCTGACGACATGCTAGAACCGCCTTAGCCGGTTCCACGATGGTCAGGAGGTCTCATGCCCCGTTCAACCAGCGACGTGCAAGCGTTCGAAGCCCACGCGACCGACGCCGACCTCGACGATCTGCGCGCGCGACTGGCCGCGACGCGGCTACCAGAGGCCGAGACGGTCTATCGCGCCGCGCCCGGCCCTCGCCGATGGGAGCAGGGCGTTCCTCTCGCCGACCTCGTCGATGTCGTGAACTACTGGCGCACGGGGTACGACTGGCGGTCGTTCGAAGAGCGCCTCAACCGGATCGGCCAGTTCCGCACGACCATTGACGGTCTGGGAATCCACTTCCTGCACCGCCGATCCGCACGCCCGGATGCCACTCCGCTGATCTTGACGCACGGCTGGCCGGACAGCGTTGTCCGGTTCATCGACGTAGTGGACGAGCTGGCAGATCCGAAAAACGCGGACGCGCCGGCGTTCCACGTCGTGGTCCCGTCGCTACCGGGCTTTGGTTACAGCGACAAGCCGGCCACCACCGGGTGGGGAACCGAAAGGATCGCGGCCGCGTGGGTGGAGCTCATGGGAAGGCTCGGCTATGGCAAGTTCGCAGCCCACGGTGGTGACTGGGGAGGCAATATCACCACGGTTCTCGGCGGCAGGTTCCCGGCGCACGTTCTCGGCATCCACACGACGTTCGCGGAGGCACCACCCGGGTTGACAACGGACGGGCTGACGGCGGTCGAGCGCGAGTGGACCGAGGAAACCCGCGATTTCTGGCGCCACCGCGCGGCGTACGCGAAGCAGCAGGCGACCCGGCCGCAGACCATCGGCTACTCGCTCGTCGATTCACCGGCCGGGCTTCTCGCCTGGATCCTCGACAAGTTCGCCGAGTGGTCGGACACCGAAGACAGCCCGTTCGAGACGATTTCCATGGACAGAGTTCTCGACGACGTCACCCTGTATTGGCTGACGCGGACCGGCGCGTCGGCGGCCCGAATTTACTACGAAAGCCACAACTCGCTGGACCCCGAACTCCGGGTCGACGTCCCGTCGGCACTCACCATGTATCCCCGCGACGTCGAGAAGTGCCCGCGCCCCTTGGCACAGGAGCGGTACCGACAGATCGTCCGATGGCGGTCACCCGAAACCGGGGGACATTTCCCGTCGCTGGAGGTTCCCGAGTATTTCGTCGAAGATCTGCAAGAGGGCCTCGCAGCGGTGCTGGCAGCGCATCGGTGAACGCGGCTCGGCGACCTCAGCGCCGTAACCGGGTGGCCACGGCCAGGATCGGGGTGGCCACCGCGGTGGCCGCGGCGCCGAGGGTGGTGTCGGTGGCCAGGATCCAGCGGACGGTCTTCATGGCCAGGGTGAGGACTTCGCCGCCGCGCCGGCGCATCCCGGCTTCGAAACGCCCGATCGCGTCGGCGAGCGTCGTGGTGCCGTCGATGGTCGTGCCGAGCTGGTCGAGCAGGTCGGCGGCGTCACGGATGGCCGCACCGGCGCCCATGCCGGCAGTGGGTGGTGTGGCGTGGACGGCGTCGCCGAGAGCGGTGATCCGGCCGGCCTTCCACGGCGCGAGATCGGTGGCGCGGGTCGAGGCGGCGTTGAACCGGAACGCGGCCACGCCGGCCGGATCGGCGCGGGCGATGACCTCCAGCGTGTGATCGGCCCACCCGCGGTCGCGGAACCGGCGGAGCAGCGCGGTTTGCAGCTGGGCGCCGCGCAGGTCGCGCAGGGATTCGGTCTGGGCGGATTCGGGGAACATCGCGCCCCAGATGTAGGTGGGGCCGGCGGTGACCGACATCCGCAGCTCGGGAGCGTCGAGGGCGGCATTGCCGACCGGGTCGAGGAACCCGATGTAGAGCGCGGCGCCGCGCGGGCCGATCGCGAGCGCCGAGCGCGGCCCGAGGCGCTGCTGCTCAGCGGGGCCGAGGTCGGCGCGCCGGGTGCGCCCGGAGAATCCGATGATGCCGGCCGGGCGGTTGGTCGGGCCCGCCGCCAGGTGCCGGGCGACGACCGAGTGAGTGCCGTCGGCGCCGACCACCAGATCCGCGGTGACCGATGTGCCGTCGGCGAACGTCACCCGCGGCGTCCCGTGCTCGTCGTGATCGACACCCGACACCTCCCGCCCGAGGCGCAGGTCCTCACCGACGGCTTCGGCCAGCAGCGTGCGCAGCGTGATGCGATCGACGTCGACGCTCGCGCTGCCGGTCAGGTCCGGGCCGTGCCCGAGCAGGCGGCCGCGCCGGTCCCAGAACGCGTCCCGCTCCCGCAGCCGCAGCGCCGACCCCGACGCCAGCAGCCGCCGCATGATCTCCGGCGCCACCAACCGCTCCAGCGCCGACTGGGCCCGCTGGTCGAGGGTGATGTGGTAGCCGCCGGTCGCGGCGACATCGGTGTCACGGTCGTACACCGCCGTCTCGTATCCGCTGCGGCGCAACCCGGCACCCAGCGCGAGCCCGCCGATCCCGCCCCCGACCACGACGACGCGCATGCTCATCCATCCTCCACTGCCGAGTGATCACTTGTCCGAGCCAGACAGTGCCACCGGTACTGGTCACCGAACGACCAGTACCGATGCCAGGATGGGATGATGGCGAGCACCTCACATCGAGCGTTGCGGCTGCTGTCCCTGCTGGGATCGCGCCGGCGATGGCCGCTGCGCGACCTCGCCGCCCGGCTCGGGGTCAGCGAGCGCACGGTCCGCCGCGACCTCGACACCCTGCGCGGGCTCGGCTACCCGATCACGACCGTTCGCGGTCCCGACGGCGGCTACCGGCTCGGCTCCGGACACACCGTGCCGCTGCTGTTCGACCACGACCAGGCGCTCGCGATCGCCGTCGCGTTGCAGACCGCGCCCAGCACCGTGTTCGACCTGCAGGACGACACCGCGCGGGCACTGGCCACCTTGCAGCAGGCCATGCCCGAGACGCTGCGTGCCGCGATGGAGTCCCTGCGGCTGACCCGGCTGCAGAACTACTGGGAGTTTCCCGCGGCACCAATCGATCCCGCCGCGCTCAGCGCCGTCGGCACCGCCGTACGGCACCGTCGTGTCCTTGTCACCGAACTCCTGCGCCCGGACGGAACGCGCCCCGCCCCCGAAGACCACGACTTCGCCGCCGCCCACCGCATCGAGCCGCACCACCTCGTGGTGTGGGCGGGCCGGTGGTACGTCGTCGCCTACGACCTCGACGACCACCAGTGGCGAGTACACCGTGTGGACCGGCTGCACCCCCGCCCCACAACGTCCCGCTTCAATCATCGTGACCTGCCCGGCGGCGATCTCGCCCACTTCGTCATGAGCAGCCACGACCGTGGCGACACTCCCGCCCCCTGGCCGTGCACCGGCAGCGCACGACTCCACCTGCCCGCCCGCACCGTGGCCCGCTGGGCACCCGGCGGCTCCGTGGTCGAACACCTCGACACCGATCACTGCCGCCTCACCCTCGGCGCCTGGTCCTGGGCCGGCATCGCCGGAATCCTCGCCACCTTCGACACCGACCTCACGGACCTGCACCCAGCCGAACTCCTCAACGCATGCCGGCACCTCGCGCACCGCTACGCGGCGATACCCGACACGTGACCGACATGGTCGACAACCGGTCGCCATCACGCTGCTCAATGACCACGTTCGCTGAACGAATCGACCCGATCTGCGAGCGCGGTGGCCGTGGTTGCCTTACACACCAAGGGATTGCGGCGCGTCGACGAGGCCGAGCCGCCACGCGAGAGACCCGCGACCGCCTCAAGCGGCTCAGGATCGGCAAGCCGCACAAACGACACCACCATCGGACAGCCGACATCGAACGACGCCGACAGCCGATCCTGCGGCAAGCCCAGGACTGCGAGCCCGGTGACCCCTTCGCCGCTCAACGCGCTGCCCTATTTCGCACTCAACATGGCACGGGCCAGCACGGCAACCGGACAGGACCACGCTGGGTCTGCCACCTACCGCACCCTGGGGGTGCGGGGGGGGGGGGCCCCCGGTGTCAAAAAACCCGGCCCGCCCCCGGGGGTGGTTTTATCATCAACCGGGGGGGTGTGGGGGGGGGTCCCCCCCGGGGGTTGTGAC
>NZ_JBHYIK010000029.1:0-18955 GCF_042739735.1 Amycolatopsis sp. NPDC059027
TCGCGGGACTCTGAGTCCTTCGAGGAGGCCCCCACGGAACGTCGCGAGGTCAGGCGGCCGCGTCGAAGAACCAGGCCACGGTGAGGGCGCCGGGGTCGATCACGCCGCGGGCGTGTTCGCCGACGTAGCTGGCCCGGCCCCGTTTGGCCAGCAGGTTTTCCGTGGACGCGGCGCCTTCGTGGGCGGCGGCCGCCGCCGCGGCGAGCGCCTTGCGGACGTCGTCACCGCGGGCCGCCGAGGCGGCGAGCGCCTCCGCGGCGGGCACCATCGCGTCCACCATGGTCTTGTGCCCGACCTCGGCGTTGCCCAGCCGGCGCACCGCCGCCTGCGCGTTGTCCGCCGCCGTGGCGAGGACCGCCACGGTCGCTTCCGCGCCGACGGCCTTCGCGAACTCCCGGAACCACATCCCGAACAACGGGCCACTGGTGCCGCCGGTGTGCAGGAAGGCGTTGGCCACCGCGGTGAACACCGCGCCCGGGGTCTCCGGCGCGTCCGCTTCGAGGTTGGCCGCCGCGCGCTCGACCGCGGAGCGCAGGTTCGTGCCGTAGTCGCCGTCGCCCGCGCGGCGGTCGAGTTCGGTCAGCTCATCGCCCCGGTCGCGCACCGCCGCGATGAACGCGTCGATCCAGGTCCGCGTCTCGGCCGTTCCGAACATGTTCCGCTCCTTCACCACGTCAGCGCCGGGGTCCGCACCGGCGCGTCCCACAACCCGGTCAGTTCGTCGTCGGCCCGCAGCAGGGTGATCGAGCACCCGCGCATGTCCAGCGACGTGACGTACGAGCCGACCAGCGACCGCGCGAGGACGATCCCCGCGTCGTCGAGGAAAGCCGCCAGCTCCCGGTGCACCACCGACAGTTCGAGCGCGTGCGTGCCGCCGAGCCCGTTGACGATCGCGAGCACGCCGTCGCCGCTTCCGAGGCCCAGCGCCTCGACGATCGGCGCGGCCAGCTGCGGGACCAGTTCGCGGGCGGGGCCGAAGGGGCGACGTCCGATGCCGTGCTCGCCGTGGATGCCGACGCCGAACTCGATCTCGTCATCGGGCAGCTCGAACGACGGCCGCGACTGGCCCGGCCGAGTGCAGGACGCCAGCGCGAGCGCCAGGGTGCGCGCCGACCCGGCGACGCGGGTGCCCAGCTCCACCAGCTCGGCCAGCGTGGCACCGCGCTCCGCCGCCGCGCCGCAGATCTTCTCCACCGCGACCACCGCCGCGGTCCCCCGCCGGCCCGGACCGCCCTCCTCCTGGCCGTCGGTCGCCAGATCGTCGTCGACGAGCACGGTGGCGACCTCGACACCCTCGTCGGCGGCCAGCTCGGCGGCGATGCGGAAGTTCAGCACGTCCCCGGTGTAGTTCTTGACGATCAGGAGCACGCCCCGGCCGCGGTCCGCGGCGCTGATCGCGGCCTTGATCTGGAACGCGGTGGGACTGGCGAACACCGCGCCCGGCACGGCCGCGTCGAGCATGCCCTCGCCGACGAACCCGGTGTGCAGGGGCTCGTGGCCCGAACCGCCACCGGAAACCAGCGCGACCTTCGGCGTCGTCACGCCGGTGGCACGCACGACGTAGGCAGGGTCCTCGTGCCACCGGATCAGGTCCGGATGCGCCCGCTGTAACCCCGCCAGGGCCTCGGGCACGAACTCGGCCGGGTCGTTGATCAGCTGCCGTACCGCCACGGGCGCCTCCTCGCGCATTTCGACCAGCGACTCGAACGACGTCGCCTTAACGACATAGTCGCAATGCATTCGACATTATCGAATGTGCGATGACCATAGGTCGCCTCGCCGCTGTTGTAAAGTGCGTGCGGATGACGGCCTCGCGAAAGGACGGACGATGATCCAGTCCGTCGACAGGGCGATGCGCATCCTCGGCGTGTTGCGGTCCTCGCGGCGGTTGTCCCTGTCCGAGCTGGCCGGACGGCTGGAGCTGGCACCGTCCACAGTGCACGGAATCGTGAAAACCCTGCAGGCGCACGGATTCGTGCTGCAGGACAGGGCCTCGGGCCACTACCGGCTCGGTCCCGGCGCGCTGAAGCTGGGCAACGTCTACCTCGACACGCTGGAGCTGCGGTCCCGCGCCGTGTCCTGGGCGGCGGAGGTCACCCGCGGCACCGGGTACGCGACCCGCACCGGCGTCCTGCTCCCGGGCGAGGTGCTGATCGTGCACCACGAGCCACGCCCGGACGGGTCCCGGCAGATGCCCGAGGTCGGCATCACCATCCCGGTCCACGCCAGCGCGCTCGGCAAGGCGATCCTGGCGTTCTCCGACCCGGACACCGCCAACGCCCAGCTGGGGGAACTGCACAGCATGACCCGGGACACGGTGACCGGCCCGGAGCAGCTGCGCACCCAGCTCGACGAGATCCGCGAACACGCCTTCGCGACCGAACGGGAGGAAGCGGTCATCGGCGAATGCGAGCTGGCCGCGCCGGTCTTCGACGGCTACGACACGGTCGTCGGTGCGATCGGCGTCGTCGTCCCGGCGCAGGAGTGGCCTGCCGGGGACGCCCTCGAGCCCGTCGCCGGCGCGGTACGCGACGCGGCACGGGCGATTTCCCGCGAGCTCGGGGCGACACGCTGGCCGGTGCCGCCGGGGTGACACTCACCACCACGCGGCGTATGCCCTTCGGCGTCCAGTATTAGATTCCCCCTGTGCACACGGAGAAGACCCCCGACGACGGGAACGAACCCGGCCCGCGCCGGACGCTGCCCGCGGCCGACCTCGCGACCACCGTGGTGTTCGCCGGGTTCATCGCGGTACTCGGCGTCTTCCCCGGCCTGTACCTCGGCGGCGGGAGCGTACCCGTGGTCCTGCAGAACGCCGGGCCGCTGCTCGCTGGCTGCGTGCTCGGCGCGCGGCGGGGCACCGCCGCCGTCGTGCTGTTCCTCGCGCTCACCGCGATCGGCCTCCCGCTGCTTTCCGGCGGCCGCGGCGGTATCGCGCCGTTCCTGGGCCCGAGCTGCGGTTTCCTCCTCGGCTGGATCCTCTCCGCGCTGGTCGCGGGCGCGATCGTGACACGGGCGAAGCGCGTCGGCCTGCCGATCCTGCTGCTCGCCGCGGTGCTCGGACTGGCCGCCGACTACCTCGTCGGCGTCCCCTACCTCGCCTTCTACCTGGGCGATCCGCGCGCCGCCGCCGTGCAGTCGCTGGTCTTCCTGCCCGGCGACGCGATCAAGGTCGTGGCCGTCGCGCTGATCACCTCGGTGCTGCACCGGGCACTGCCGGGCAGGCTCGCCGGATCGTCGCGACGGACGGGCTGATGCTCGCCACTCCCCCGATCGCCGGCCCCGGATCGGTGCCGCCCGCGCTGCTGACCCGGGCGCACGGCGCGGCGGAACGGCTGGCCGCGCACGGGATCGGCGAGGGCTCGCGAGTGGCGATCGAAGCGCCGGACACCCTGGCCTGGTTCCTCGGCGCGGATCTGGTCGGCGCCGCCGCGCTGATCGTCGAACCCGGCTGGTCGGCGAGGGAGCGGGCCGCGGTGCTCGCCGACGCGGCACCGGATCTGGTCGTGACCGGCGATCCCGGCATCGCGCGCGAAGGCGTGACCCCGGCCGGTGACGGCCGCACCTGGTTCGCACTGCCGACGACGTCCGGCAGCAGCGGAGCGCCGAAAGTCCTGGCCAGGACCAGGGATTCGTGGCTGGACAGCTTCGCCGCGCTCGGTCCGCTCGACGGGCCGGTGCTGATCCCCGGGCCGTTGAGTTCGTCGCTGTTCCTCTTCGGCGCGCTGCACGCGTTCTGGTGCGGCCAGGACGTCGAACTGCTGTCGCGCTGGGACCCGGCGGCCGCCGCGCGGGCCGCGACGCGGACAGCGTCGGTGCACGTGGTGCCCGCGATGCTGACGGGACTGCTCGCCGTGCTCGACCGGCAGCCGGAGACGAGGGCTGCCTGCACGCTGAAAACGATCGTCTGCGGTGGAGCGCACGTCGACGCCGCGGACCGCGCACGTCTCGCCGAGCTGTTACCGGGCACCGAGCCGCTGTTCTACTACGGCTCCGCGGAACACTCGCTGATCGCCGTGGAACGCGGCGGTAGCGGCCTGCGCCTCGTTCCCGGCGTGGACGTCGAGATCCGCGACGGGATCCTGTGGGTCGATTCACCGCTGGCGCACAGCGCGCGACTGGACGGCGGCGTGCCCCGGTATGTCCACAAAGGATTCTCTACTGTGGACGATCGGGCCGTGTTCGACGACACCGGCGCGCTGGTGGTGCACGGGCGCGCGGGATCGATGGTGTCCAGCGGCGGAAAACTGGTCGCATGCGAGGAAGTCGAGGTCGTGCTGCGCGCCGTTCCCGGCGTCACCGACGTCCTCGTGGCCGGGACGCCGCATCGGACGTTCGGCTCGCTCGTGACGGCCGTTGTCGAAATCCCGGCCGAAACCACGGACACCTCCCGCGACGTCCTGCGGGCCCTGCGGACGGCCGCGCGCAGGGAACTCGAACCGGCCAAACGGCCCCGGCGCTGGCTCGCGGTCAAGGAACTTCCCCGTACCGCCGCGGGGAAACCGGCACGCGCCGCCGTCGACGCGATGCTACGGGACGGCGAACTCGCCGCGGAGCCACTGTGAACAACACTGTGAACGACGAACGGGTTCCTGTGGTCATCGCCGCCCGGCGGACCCCGATCGGCGACGCGGGCGGCTCGCTTCGCCGGTACACAGTGGACGAACTCGCCGCACCCGTGCTGCGGGCGGCATTGGCGGACTCCGGACTGACCACTGTGGACGATGTCATCCTCGGGAACGTCTTCGGCCCCGGCGGCAACACGGCGCGGGTGAGCGCGCTGCGCGCCGGTCTGGGCGCGGAGGTTCCCGGCGCCACGATCGACCGGCAGTGCGCCAGCGGGCTGGCCGCGATCGCGACGGCCGCCGCGTTGATCCGCGCGGGCGAGGGCGAGACGTACCTCGCCGGGGGCGTCGAAAGCGTGTCCACCGCTCCGTATCGCTTCTGGCGCCCGGAATCCGCGACCGCGCCGCCGCGGGCCTACACCCGCGCGCCGTTCGCGCCCGCGGAGATCGGCGACCCGGAAATGGGTCCCGCCGCCGACCTCGTCGCCGCGGAGGCGGGGATTTCCCGGGAACGCCAGGACATCTTCGCCGCGCGCAGCCACGAGCGGGCGATCGCGGCGCAGCGGGACGGGCACTTCGGCGCCGAACTCGTCCCGCTCGGCGCTGCCGAGAAGGACGAACGCCCCCGCGCGGGATTCACGCCCGAACGGCTGGCCCGGTTCCGGCCCGCCTTCACCGACGGCGGCACGGCCACCGCCGCGAACTCCTGCGGGATCAGCGACGGCGCGGCCGCCGTGGTGATCACCAGCGAGGCGGTCCGCCGGCGGCTCGGGCTGCCCGGCCTGCGACTGATCGCCTCCGCGACCTCGGCCGTCGATCCGAACCGGCTCGGGCTGGGCGCGGTGCCCGCGATGACGAAGATCCTCGACCGCGTACCCGACGTCGTCGAGTTCAACGAGGCGTTCGCGGGCCAGGCACTGGCCTGCCTCGCCGCGGCGGGGATCGACGAGCACACGGTCAGCCCCGATGGCGGCGCGATCGCGCTGGGACATCCGTGGGGCGCCTCCGGCGCCGTGCTCGTGGTGCGGCTGTTCGGCACGCTGGTCCGGCGACGCGCCGGAAACACGGGCCTGGCCGCGTTGTCGGCGGGCGGCGGTGTCGGCGTGGCAACGATGTGGGAGACGGTGGCGTGATCGAATTCGAAGGTGTCGGCCACCGCTACGGCGACCGCACCGTCCTCGCCGACGTGGATCTGCGGCTGCCGGAACGGCGGATCGCGTTCGTCGGCGCGAACGGTTCGGGCAAGTCGACGCTGGCGAGGATGATCAACGGCCTCGTCCACCCGAGCGCGGGCCGGGTCCGGGTCGACGGCCGGGATCCGGTGCGGGACGGCCGGGCCGTCCGGCGGCGCGTCGGCTTCGTGTTCACCAACCCGGACAGCCAGATCGTCATGCCGACCGCGGGCGAGGACGTCGCCTTCTCGCTGCGCCGAAGTGGACTGTCCAAATCGGAGCGTGCGGCGCGGGCGGCCGAGCTGCTCGCCGAATTCGGCCTCGCCGGCTACGCCGATCACCCGGCCCACGACCTTTCCGGCGGGCAGAAGCAGTTACTCGCGTTGTGCGCGATGCTCGTCACCGAGCCGGACGTCCTCGTCTGCGACGAACCGACGACGCTGCTGGATCTGCGCAACAAACGCCAGTTCGCGCGGCGGCTCGAAGGACTCACGCAGCAGGTCGTGCTGGTGACCCACGACCTCGACCTGCTCGGCGGCTTCGACCGCGTCGTCGTCCTCGATCAGGGACGGGTGGTGGCCGACGACCGGCCGGACGAGGCGCTGCGCCGGTACCGGGAGCTGATCGGGTGACCGGCGGCTACCAGCCGGGGACGAGCCCGCTGCACCGCGCGCCCGCCGGGGCGAAACTCCTCGGGCTGCTCGTGCTCGCGACGGCGGTGTTCCTGCTGCGTTCCCCTGGGTGGCTCGGCGGGATCTGCCTGGCCGTGGTGGCGGGCTACGGGCTCGCGCGCCTCCCGGTCCGCCGCTGTCTGCGGATGTTCCGGACGCTGCTGCTGTTCGCGCTCGCCGTGTTCGCGGTGCAGTGGTGGCTCGTGAGCCTCGACGCCGCGTGGCTGGTGAGCCTGCGGCTGGTGGCGGCGCTCGCCGCGGCGAACCTGTTCACCGCCGTCACCCGGGTCGACGACCTGGTCTCGACCATCGAACGTGTCGCGACGCCGCTGCGCCGGTTCGGCCTGCGGCCGGAGCGGATCGGCCTGCTCGTCGGACTGACCGTGCAGGCCGTCGCGACACTGTCCACAATCGCCGGGCAGGTCCGCGAAGCCGCGAAGGCACGGGGCGCGGAACGCTCGGCGATCGCCGTCGCGGTGCCGTTCCTGGTCCGCACCATCCGCCACGCCGACGAGCTCGGCGAGGCCCTCGCCGCCCGCGGCGAAGGCGACGGCAGGACCTGAAGCGCTCGTCCTGTCGGCGGGGAAACTGTCGGTGGGGCGAGTTATCGTCTGGCCGGTCCACCGCGTTCCCGTGTAGAAGGTTTGAGGTCCTGATGGCTGTGTCGTCCCGTGACTCGATGCTGGAGCTGCTCTCGGCGGACGGCCCGGACCCGGAGCACGCCGAAGCGCTGATGCTCTACGGCAGGCTGGTCGGAAACTGGACCATCAGCAACCGGTACCGCTTCCCCGACGGGCAGTGGCGGACCGCCGAGGGCGAGTGGCGTTTCGGCTGGGCACTGGGCGGCCGGGTGGTGCAGGACGTGCTCTTCTGCCCGGAGTTCCACGGCCGGTATCCCGGCACCACCGTCCGCATGTACGACGTCAACACCGGGCTGTGGCAGATCACCTGGTTCTCGCCGAAACTGCCGTCGTACTTCTCCCAGACCGGCCGCCCGGACGGCGCCGGCGGGATGATCCAGGAGGGCACCGACCCCGACGGCAAGCGCTCGCGGTGGACGTTCACCGACGTCACACCGGACTCCTTCCACTGGCAAGGTTTCAGCGCCACCCCCGACGGCGAGTTCGACCTCTTCCAGGAGATGCACGCGACCCGCGCCTAACCCGAGTTCTCCCTCCAATCACGCGAGATCTCCGTCCAATCACGCGAGATCTCCCTCCCTGTCACCGAAGTCGCCGGAGCGCGGGACGTGAGTCGCGTGATCAGGGGGAGATCTCGCGTGATCAGACGCGGAACTCGCGTGATCAGGGGGAGATCTCACGTGAGCTGGCGGCGGTGGGCGGCGACGCGTTCCCGGGTCGAGCACCGCGTCGAGCAGTAGCGGCGCGGGCTGCCGCCGCCCAGGTGCGCGAACGGTTTCCCGCAGGACGGGGACGCGCAGATCCCGCCGGGCAGGGCCTGCCGGTCGGCCAGCAGCACCGCGAGCGCGAGCGCCGACGAGGTCACGAACCAGGTGTCCCACGGCCCGTCGTCGTCGGCGTCCACGTGCAGATGCCAGCCGAAGGCCGCGTCGTGGGCGGTCAGCCGCGGCGGCCCGGCGTAGGCGGCGAAGAGGCGGTTGAGCACGTCGGCGGCTTCCTCGACGTCGGCGGCGGCGAACACCTCCCGCAGCGCGACCGCGGCCTCCCGCAACGCCGCGACGTCCTTTGTGGACGGTTCGCCCGCGTCGGTTTCCCCGTGCTCGCGCAGCACATCGGCGACCACGGCGGGCGAGGGTTCGCCGGGCAGCAGGACGTCCAGCAACGCCACCGCGCGGCGGACGGCGTCCCGCGCCGAGCGGCCCGCGACGAAATCCCGGTGCGGAACGGTCATATCCCACTGTAACGTCTCGCCCATGAGAAGCCGTTACCGGCTCGCCGCCTACCTCACCGGCGCGACGGCCGCCCGCACCGGCGACGAGCTGTCCGGCCCGGCACTGCTGCTGCTCGGCCTCGCCGGTTCGGCGGGCGCGGGGTCGGCGCTGCTCGCCGGGCTGACGATCTCGGCGGCCGCGGGCGGTCCGCTCTTCGGCGCGCTGCTCGACCGCAGCCCGGCGCCCGGGCGGCTGCTCACCGGAGCGCTGGCCGCGTACGCAGGCGGCCTCGGCCTGGTGACGGCGTCTTTCGGGCACGCGCCGTTTCCCGCGGTGGTGGCGATCGCGGTCGCGGCGGGCCTGGTCAACCCCGCGATCGCCGGGGGCTGGACGGCTCAGCTGCCCGCCGTCGCGGGTGCCGCGCTCCCCCGGGCGAGCAGGCTCGACGCGATCACCTACAACGCGGCGAGCCTCACCGGGCCGGGGCTGGCCGGGCTGGTCGCGACCCTCGCGAGCGCACCCGCCGCGCTCGTGGTGGCGATCGCGCTGGTCGCCGCCGCACTGCCACTGGCATGGCGCCTGCCGAAGCGGACGTCTCCCCTGCCCGGCACGCCCTTGCGTACGCAGTTCGCCGCAGGCTTCAGCGTCTTGGTCCGCAACCGGGCGCTGCTGCGCGCCACGGCGACGTCGACGCTGTCCTTCGTCGGTCTCGGCATGGCCCTGGTCTGCTACCCGCTGCTGGGAATCCTCCGGCTCGGCGGCGCGGGGAACGGCACGCTGCTGGTGACCGGGCTGGCCGCGCTGTCACTCCTGGCCAACGTCGTCCTGGCACGACGTCCCCTGCCCTTGAGCCCGGACCGCACGGTGCTCGCCAGCACGCTCGTCCTCGCCGCGAGTTTCGCGGCGTCGGCCTTCGCGCCCGGTGTGGTCCCGCTGGTGCTCGCGGCCGCGCTGGCCGGGCTCGGCCAAGGCCCGCAGCTGACCTCCCTGTTCGCGATCCGGCACCGCGAAGCCCCGGAGCACGTGCGCGCGCAGGTGTTCACCACCGCTGCCAGCATCAAGATCACCGGGCTCGCGCTGGGCACGGCGGTGGCGGGCCCGCTCGCGGCGTGGTCGGTCCCCGGCTGCCTGCTCGCCGCCGCGGCCACGCAGTTACTCGCCGCGGTGGCCTACCTGCTGTGTGCGGGCAGGAAGGCGGTCAGAACGCCATCGCCTGCGCGCGCCGCTTGACCTCGGTGCCGTGGCTGGTGCGCAGCGCGTTGACCGGGGTGCTCCCTGGCAGCGTGTCGTCGGCGGTGAACAGCCAGCGGAGCATCTCCGTCCGGCTGAACCCGGCGTCGGCGAGCACGGTGATGGTGCCCGCGAGGCCCTTCACGACCCCGTCCTTGACGAAGAAATCCCCGGGCACGCAGAGTTCACCGCCCCGGCGTACCGCGATCAGGTGACCGTCGCGCAACAGCTGCCGCACCTTGTTGGCCGAGATCCCCAGCACGTCCGCGACCTCCGACAACGGGAGCACGGAGACAGCGGTGTCGAGGATGTCATCGGCGACAGGAATCCCACTCACACGTGACACTGTGCCACATTCCGTCCCTTTTCCCGCTAGTGCGCACGGGTGACCGGTGAGGGCGTGCCCACTACGCGTGCGTGAGTCCGTACGATTCAGAGCTGTGACACGCACCCACCCCAGTCTGGCCGGAACGCTGCTCGAACAGCGGTACCGGGTGGACAGGCTGCTAGCGCGCGGCGGGATGTCGTCGGTCTACCGGGGCACCGACACCCGGCTGGACCGGCAGGTCGCGATCAAGGTCATGGACCCGCGCTTCGCCGACGACCGCTCCTTCGTCGACCGGTTCGTCCGGGAGGCCCGGTCGGCGGCCCAGCTGCATCACCCGCACGTAGTAGCCGTGCACGACCAGGGCTTCGACAGCCCCGTCGGCGGCGAGCCGGGGTACGCGTTCCTCGTCATGGAGCTGGTCGACGGCGGAACCCTGCGCGATCTGATGGACGCGAACGGGCCGCTGGACGTCGCCCTCGCGCTCACCATCGCCGAACAGGCCCTCACCGCGCTCGCGGCCGCGCACGCCGCCGGGCTCGTGCACCGCGACGTCAAACCCGAGAACGTGCTCATCGGCCGCGGCGCCACGGTCGGCTCCGGCGGCGTCGTCAAGGTCGCCGACTTCGGGCTCGTCCGCGCCGTCGCCAGTGCCGGGACGACCAGCTCCAGCGTCATCCTCGGCACCGTCGGCTACCTCTCCCCCGAACAGGTCACCACCGGCGCGACCACCTCGCGCGGCGACGTCTACTCGGCCGGGATCCTGCTGTTCGAGATGCTCACCGGCCGCGCCCCCTACACCGGGGACACCGCCATCTCGGTGGCCTACCGCCACGTCAACGACGACGTCCCGAGGCCGAGCGAGCTGCGGCCGGGGCTGCCGCCCGCCCTCGACGAGCTGATCCTGCGCGCGACCCGGCGTGATCCGGAGCAGCGCCCCGCCGACGCGGGCGTGCTGCTGTCCGAGCTGCTCGCCGTCCGCGCCGAGCTGGGCCTGCCCGCGGTGCCGATCCCGGTGCCCCCGCCGCCGGACGCCGGGGAGACCGACAGCGAGCGCACCATGCGGATCGCCCCGGTCACCGACCAGACCATGCCGGTCACCGGCCCGCAGGGCACCCGCGCGCTGACCCGCGCCGCCGCCCCCGTGGCGCCTCCCCCGCCGCCACACGCCGAGCCCCCGATGCCCGCCGGCGAGGCCAGGCCACCGGCGAACCGCAAGCGGACGATCGCGCTGATCGCCGCGGCGGTGCTGGTGCTGGGCGGGCTGATCGGCGCGTTCGCCTACATCCTCACCGACTCCGCGCCCAACACCGCGACCGTGCCCGCGCTCGCCGGGAAGAACCAGGCCGACGCCGGGGACGCGCTGCGCGCGGCGAAACTGGTCCCGCAGTTCAACCAGGTCTTCGACAACACCGTGCCCGCCAACACGGTGATCAAGTCCGATCCGGCCGCGGGTGCCACGCTGCCGCCGAACTCCACGGTCACCGTCCTGCTGTCCAAGGGCCGTCCGATCGTGCCCGACGTCAAGCCCGGCACCCCCGCCGCCGACGCGGACCGCGCGATCCAGGCCGTGCAGCTCACCCCGACGCGCGGGACGCCGGAGTACAGCAACGAGGTCGCGCAGGGCGCGGTGATCCGCACCGACCCGTCGCCCGGCAGCCCGCTCGACGTCGGCAGCACGGTCGCGCTCGTGCTGTCCAAGGGCCCCGAGCCGCTGCCGCCGGTCCCCGACGTCACCGGCCGCCCGCAGGACCAGGCGTTCCAGACCCTCAAGCAGGCCGGCTTCGAGCCGTTCCTGGCAGGCGAGGAGTTCAAGGAGGACGTCGCGGCCGGATCGGTCACCAAGACCAGCCCCGCAGGCGGTTCGTCGGCGACCAGCCGCAGGGTCGGCGTGTTCGTGTCCAACGCCGTCCAGGTGCCCGACGTCCGGTTCAAGCAGTTCGACGAGGCCGAGAAGATCCTCGCCGGGCTCGGGCTCAAGGCCGACCGGGACGGCGGCAGGGGACACGGCGGGTTCCAGTTCGTGATCGACCAGGACCCGAAGCCCGGCGAGCGGGTCAAGAAGGGCAGCAAGGTCGAGCTGAAGGTGTTCGGATGATCGGGAGCCGCGGCCGGGTGACCGGCGCGATCGGCCCCGGTCTGATCGGCGAGGTACTGCTCACGGTGCGCGGCGGGACGGAGGCGTTCTACGCCTACCCGGTGAATCCGGAGGAGAACATCGCCTCCGGGACCCAGATCCTGGTGGTGGATTTCGAGCCGCCGCGTACGGTCTACGTGGAACGGTGGCAACCGCTGAGCCCCTAGCGGCGTCGAAGGGCTACCCAGGAACACACAACAGAAAAGAGCGGGGGTAGCGCGGCTATGGGCATCGGGGAAATCCTGCTGGTCTCCGGCGGTGGGCTGATCGCGGTCCTGATCGTCGTCTTCGGGATCCTGCGGCTGCTGTACAAGGTCGCCGAGCCGAACGAGGCACTCATCATCTCCGGGCTCGGGGTGCGGGTCGAACGCCACGAGACCGCCGACAGCCTCGGCTTCAAGATCGTCACCGGCCGCGGGGTCAACGTGATCCCCGGCTTCCAGACCGCGCGACGGCTTTCGCTGGACACCAGGGGCGTCAACCTCCAGGTGTCGTGCGTGACCAAGCAGGGCCTGCCGGTCACCGTGCGCGCGGTGGTCATCTACAAGGTCGGCGACGACTTCGCCTCGATCGCCAACGCCGCCCGGCGCTTCCTCGACCAGCAGAAGGGCATGAACGACACGATCCACGAGCTGTTCTCCGGGCATCTGCGCTCGATCGTCGGCGGCCTGACGCTGGAGGACATGATCCACAACCGCGAGGCGCTGACCGGGGAGGTCCGGCAGTCCTCGGCCACCGAGATGATCAAGCTCGGGCTCATCGTGGACTCGTTGCAGATCCAGGAGATCGACGACGAGACCGGCTACATCCTCAACCTCGGCAAACCGCACGCCGCCGCCGTCGCGGCCAGTGCCAGGATCGCCGAGGCCCAGCGCGACCAGGAGGCGGCCGAGGCCGAGCAGATCGCGGCGGCGAAAAAGGCGGCCGCGGTGCGGGGCAGCCAGATCCAGCAGGCCGGGTACCAGGCCGAGGTGGACGAGGCCCGTGCGAAGGCGAGCCAGGCGGGCCCGCTCGCCGAGGCCAGCTCACGCCAGGAGGTCGTGGTCCAGGAGACCCGCGCGGCCGAGCTGGAGGCCGCGCTGGCGGAGCAGCGGCTGCAGTCGCAGGTCCGCAAGCCCGCCGACGCGAAGGCGTACGACACGCGGACCACCGCCGACGCGGCCCGCGACGCGCAGATCGCCAGGGCACAGGCCGAAGCGAAGGAGACCGAGTTGCGCGCCGCGGCGGACGCCACCCGGGTGAAGACCGCGGCCGAAGCCGAGGCGCAGGCCACCCGGTCGCGGGCGGAGGCGACGGCGAGCGCGACGAAGGCGACCGGTGAGGCCGAGGCGACCGCGGCGAAGGCCCGCGGGCTGGCCAACGCCGAGGCGGCCAAGGCACAGGGCCTCGCCGAGGCCGAGGCGGCCCGCGCGAAGGGCCTGGCCGAGGCGGACGCCATCAAGGCTCGGGCCGCGGCGCTGGCGGAGAACCAGGAAGCCGTCGTCGCCCAGCAACTCGCCGAACGCTGGCCCGAGATCGTACAGGCGGGAGCCCAGGCATTCGGTAACGTGGACCACATGGTGGTGCTGAACGGCGCGGACGGGATGTCCGACATGTTCGCCAAGGCGCTCTCACTGGGCGGGACCGGCCTCGGCCTGGCCCGGCAGCTGATGGACGCCATGGGCGGCACGTCGAAACTCGCCGAAGAGGCCGTGCAGCAGAACGGCGACCTGACGTCCCGCGAATAACGGCGATGAACTTCTTCACGGACGGTCCTCGCGAGCGGCCCCTGTTCCCCGTGCCGGAACAGGAGCTCTACGCCTATGAGGGCCGTCCGTGGACCGGTCCGCCCGGCGACCACATCGTGCCGGCGATGCTGCCGTGGATCGTGCAGCTGGCGCGGTCCGAGCGCACGGTGGTCGCGCTGCGGGGTGTCGAGGTCTGGCCGGAGGCGGCGACGCTGCGCCTGTCGGTCTACTCGCGCGACAGCCTGCTCGCCGACGCGCCCCGTGGCAGCCTGATCGACCACCGCCGGGTACCGGACTACAACGCGCTGCTCCTCGGCGTGCTGTTCGCCGACGGCAGCCGGGCCAGCTCCGAGACGATCTCGGTGCCGTCGGCGACCGAACCGGAGGCGCCGGTACTGCGGGCGCAGGGCCGCGGTGGCTCGGCGTTCCACTTCGACCACGAGGTCTTCGTCTGGCCGCTGCCGCCACCGGGGCCGATGAAGCTGATCGTGCAGTGGCTCGACCGCGGTATCTCCGAGACCCAGACCCGGCTGGACGGCGGCGCGATCCGGGGCGCGGCGCCCGAGGCGGGCGAGCTGTGGCCGGGCCTGCACCGCCGCACGCCGAAGGAGCTCCCTGCCCGCCGCGTCGGCGATCAGGTGGCGATCACGCACCAGACCGTCACGGGCGAGGCGACCACCGAGGCCTCGCCGTCCCCGCTGCCCAGCCGGGGACCCGGCGCCACCTTCGCGCGGCGAAATCCCGCCAACGGGTTTAGCCCGGGGAAGAACGCGGTTACCCCGGAACGGCACCCCGAGTCCTGAACACGTTTGGGTGAACGTCACCATAGTTAGCGCGGGTGAAACACCATGACCACTCACCCGTCATGTCCCGATGATGCAGTGTTGATGATGCAGTGTCGCTCATCCCCCTTCCCGTTCCCACCGGACAAGGAGAGGATGCCGATGACAGGCTCCCCGCTCAGCGCGCTCGACGTGGCTTTCTTGTGCCTGGAAAGCGAAACCGCCCCGATGCACATGGGCGCGGTGATCACCTTCAGCCCGCGTGGGCCGGTGGATCCCGGCAGAATGGCCGCGCTGCTGGCGGAACGCGCGAACGGGATTCCGAAGCTGCGTCAGCACGTGCGCACCGCACTGTTCCCGCCCGGCGCCGCCGACTGGGCCGAGGACCCGGATTTCGTTGCCGCCGACCACATCCAGCACCACGAGCTGAGCACGCTGTACGAACCGGACCCGCTGTCCGCCTTCGCCGCGCGCTGGATCGCCGAGCCGCTCGACACCGGAAAACCGTTGTGGGACTTGACGATCATCACTGGCCTGCCGGACGGGAAGTTCGCCCTGCTGCTGAAACTGCACCACGCGCTCACCGACGGCGCCGGTGCCTACGCCGTCGCCGCCGGCCTGCTCGACGACGTCCCGCGCCCGCGACGCAAACCCGAACCGGCTTCGCGTGCGGCGCGGCTGCCCGAACCACGGTCCGCATTGGACACCGTGAAGGACGCGCTCGGCGCCACGCTCAGCCAGGCGGGCGAGACGGCCGGGATCGCGTCCTCGGTGATGCGCGCGGCACGCCCGCCGCTTTCGCCGGTGTCCGCGCCGCCGTCGGCCGAACGGCGGCTGGGTTTCGTCCGGCTGCCGCTGGCCGACGTGCGCCGCGTCCGGCAGGCCCACGGCGGCACCACCAACGACGTCGTGCTCGCAGTGCTCGCGGGCGCCCTGCGGGACTGGCTGGTCAACCGCGGTACGCGCGCCGACGGCCGCTCGCTGCGCGCGCTCATCCCCGTCAGCGTGCGCGGCAGGGCCGCCGGACAGCTCGGCGGGAACAAGCTGTCCGGCTACCTGTGCGATCTGCCCGTGGGAGTGGAGGACCCGGTGGAGCGGCTGCGCCTGGTCCGCCGCGCGATGTCCCGTAACAAGGCCTCGGGCCCGGCCCGCGGCGCCGGCGCGTTCCCCCTGCTGGCCGACCGCGTGCCGAGCGTGCTGCACCGGCTCGGCACCCGCACCGCCGGGCTCGCCGCACCGCTGCTGTTCGACCTCGTGGTGACCACGGTCCCGCTGCCGCCCGCCCGGCTGACCCTCGACGGCGCCCGGATGACCGAGGTCTACCCGTTCGTCCCGCTGGCGCCCCGGCACGCGGTCGGGATCGCGGTGGCCACCTACCGCGACACCGTCCACATCGGACTTCAGGCGAACGGCGAGGCGGTCCCCGACACCGGCTCCCTGCGCGACGCGGTCCTCAAGTCCGCCGCCCGCCTCGTCGACGCCGGCTAGCTCCGTCCACAAAGGACCAAAATGCGGCCCAGCGTGGCGATGCCTCAGCCGCGGAGCATTTCGGCGACGAGGAAGGCCAGTTCCAGCGACTGCTGGGTGTTGAGCCGCGGGTCGCACGCGGTCTCGTAGCGGCCGGACAGGTCGACGTCGGAGATCTCCTGGGCGCCGCCGAGGCACTCCGTGACGTCCTCGCCGGTCAGCTCGACGTGGATGCCGCCGGGGTAGGTGCCCAGCTTGTTGTGCACCTCGAAGAACCCCTGCACCTCGTCGACGATGCGGTCGAAGTGGCGGGTCTTGTAGCCGGTGGACGACTCGTGCGTGTTGCCGTGCATCGGGTCGCACTGCCAGATGACCTTGTGCCCCGAGGCCTCGACCTTCTCGACGATCGCGGGCAGCACCTCGCGCACCTTGCCGTTGCCCATCCGCGAGATCAGCGTCAGCCTGCCGGGCTCGTTGTGCGGGTCGAGCCGTTCGACGTACTCGAGCGCCATATCCGGCGTGGTGGTCGGGCCGATCTTGAGGCCGATGGGGTTCGCCAGCAGCTCGGCGAACGCGATGTGCGCGCCGTCGAGCTGGCGGGTGCGTTCCCCGATCCACAGGAAGTGGGACGAGAGGTTGTACAGCTTCGGGTTCGCCGCGTCGGCGTTGTCCAGCCGCAGCAGCGAACGCTCGTAGTCGAGCAGCAGCGCCTCGTGGCTGGCGAAGATCTCGGTCGACTGGAGCGAGGTGTCGGTGACGCCGCAGGCGTTCATGAACCGCAGGCCGCGATCGATCTCGGCGGCCAGCGCCTCGTACCGCTCCCCCGCGGGCGAGGACGACACGAAGTCCTTGTTCCAGTCGTGCACCTGGTGCAGGTCGGCCATGCCGGCGCCGGTCAGCGCGCGGACCAGGTTCATCGCGGCGCCCGCGTTCGCGTAGGCGCGGATCATCCGGCCGGGGTCGGGCACCCGCAGCTCGGGCTTGGCGACCAGCGAGTTGATGATGTCGCCGCGGTACACCGGCAGGCCCAGCGCGTCGGTGGCGGCCGACCGGGGCTTCGCGTACTGCCCGGCGATGCGGCCGACCTTGATCACCGGCAGGCTCGCGCCGTAGGTGAGCACGACGGCCATCTGCAGCAGCGTGCGGAGGTTGGCGCGGATGTGCGGTTCGGTGTTGGACTCGAACGTCTCCGCGCAGTCACCGCCCTGCAGCAGGAACGCCTCGCCGCGGGCGACCATCGCGAGCCTGCCCTTCAGCCGGTCGATCTCGGCGGGCACGGTGATCGGCGGCACGCTCTCCAGGACGCCGCGGACGCGCTTGGTGAGCTCGGGGTCGGGCCATTCCGGCTGCTGCGCGGCGGGCAGGCCGAGTGCGGTGTCCAGCCGGGCACGCAGCTCCGGCGGCAAGGGAGGGAGCTCGGGGAGCGTGTCGACGGGAACATCCACAGTCCAGTTCACCCGACCAGCATAAGACGGTGCCTCCGCCACCGGGGAGGAGCCCGCCGAGGGCGGCACGCCAGGAGATCCGGTGTGCCGCCCCGCCGGGTCAGGCCGGGCAGGAACCGTCGCGCCCCGGCAGCACGCCGTGCAGCAGATAGCGCAGCACGACATCGTTGCCACAGGCGTTGCCCTTGGTGAACACGCCGTGCCCGCCCTGGTCGACGGTCGTCATCGTGGCCCGGCCGCCCAGCGCGCGCCGCATCTCCCGTGCCCCCGACAGCGGTGTCGCCGGGTCACGCAGGTTCTGCACGAGCAGCACGTTCCGCGGGCCTGACGAACCGATGCGCACCGGCGGTTCGGCGCGTTCCACCGGCCAGAACGCACAAGGATTCACGTTCGCCGCGGCGGGGCCGAACCTCGGGTGCGCCACCCGTTCCCGCTCGACCGCGCGCTGGTAGTAGCCGACGCCTTCGGGCCAGTCGTTGTCGTTGCACACCACCTGCAGTTGCAGGGCGGCGTGATTGTCCCCGTCGAGCGGGCCACCGGCCGGCGCGGCGGTCTGCCCGGCCCATTCCCGGGCCAGCGCCGGGAAATGCGCGTCGTCATAGAACGCGTTCCAGGTATTCGCCCGGAACTCCGGACCGCGGACGGCGGCCAGTGCGTCGAACTTCGCGATCACCGCCCGCGGGGTCCGCCCGAGGTGGTAGACGTCGTCCCGTGCCGCCGCCCAGGCCGCGAAGTCGGGCAGCCGGTCGTCGAAGCCTTCGGCGAAACGGTGGTGCTGCCGCACGTCCACGCCCTGTGGCCCGGTCACGCTGTCCAGCACGAAGCGGTCGGTCCTGGCGGCGAACATCGTGGCGTACGCGGCGCCGAGGTAGCTGCCATAGGAGGTGCCGTAGTAGGAAATCGTGGTCTCGCCCAGCGCGGCCCGGATCCGGTCCATGTCGCGGGCGGTGTTCGCCGTGGTCATGTGCGGCAGCAGGTCCGCGGTCGGCGCCGACGCGCACTTGCGTGCGACCACCCGTGCCTTCGCGGCGGTTTCGGCGACGTCCCGCGGCCCGTTCGCGTACGGTCCGATGATCGAACCTCGCTGCTCCGGGGCCATGTCGCAGGTGACAGGGGTGCTGTAGCCGGTGCCGCGCGGGTCGAACCCGATCACGTCGTACGCCTCGGGCAGCCCGGACGAGCCCATCCGTTCCCTCAGCTGCGCGGGCATCGCCAGCCCCGGGCTGCCGGGTCCGCCGGGGTTCATCAGCAGCACGCCGCGACGTTTCGCCGGATCGGGACTGGCATGGCGGGAAAGGGTGAGTTCGATGGTCCGCCCGCCCGGATCGGCGTAGTCGAGCGGGACCCGCAGTTTCGCGCATTCGAGCCCGGCGGTCGGCGACTGCGGGAGACCGTAGTCCGGACAGGGCGTTGTCCACTTGAGACTCGGCGCGCTTTCCGCGTTCGCGACGGGCGCAGCCGCCACGAGCGGAAGGAAAGCCAGGAGTACCACCGTTTTTCGCATACCCCGAGCGTCGCGCACCCGGGCGCCCGGCGCGTCGGACCGGGGCATGACGCCGCGGCTCAGCCCGTGGGCTGAGCC
>NZ_JBHYIK010000029.1:18965-36227 GCF_042739735.1 Amycolatopsis sp. NPDC059027
GGCGCCCGGGCCCCCGCCGCCGCCCGGCCGGCCGCCCCCCCCCCCCCCCCCCCCCCCCCGCCCGCCCCCCCCCCCCCCCGCGGCGGGGTCAGCCCGCCTGCGCCTTGCCGTAGAGCGTCTGCGCGTCCGCGCCGAAGTACGGTCCGAACATGTAGTTCGGCAGGAACGTGTAGCCGAAGCTGTTCACCGAGGCCTGCACCCCGGTCCCGGTGGCCTCGTCGAAGTTCAGGAACCACGGTCCCCCGCTCGACCCACCGGTCATGTTGCAGCCCATGCCGTGGTCCTGGGTCAGCAGGAAGTCGGTGATCGTCGGTCCGCTGCAGTAGATCAGTTTCGTGCCGTCGTAGGGCGCGGCGGCCGGATAGCCGAAGGTGTACATCGTCTGGTTGCGCGCCTGGTTGAACGCGATGCCCTGGGCGCCGACGACGTCGGTGAGGCGCTTTCCGCCGAGCTGGTTGACCACGGCCATGCCGACGTCGTAGTTCATGTCCTCGCTCGCCTCCCACTGCGGGGTGGTGAGCGTCTTGCTCGCGGTCCACTGGCCGTACGGCGCGTTCCCGTTGTCGTAGCCGGGGACGAAGACCCAGTCCGTGTGCCAGGTGCCCTGGTACTTGACGCAGTGCCCGGCGGTGACCACGACGCTGCCGTTCGAGCTCGTGACCGCGTCGCCGGAGCAGGAAGCCTTGCGCCCGTTGAAATTGAAGAACACGCGACCGGCCGTCTTGGTCACCTTGCCGCCGCCCGTCCACGCGCCGCCACCGTTCGGCACGCTCTGCGGGATGACGGTGCCCAGTCCCTTCGCGACGTCTTTGAGGACGCCGCTCGGAGCCTGGAGGAGTTTGTCCAGCGGAGTGGCGGACCGCATCGCCTCGGCGGTCCAGTACCCGGCGACGGCCTTCGCCTTGGCCGGGGTGTCGGCGGCCCGGTGGACGACGGGCCCCGGCGCCGCCTCGGCGGGCAGGCCGAGGACGGTCATGGCCAAGCCGGTGATCGCGGCGAGAACTGCTGCCCGGACGGAGGTTCTTTTCATGGACGCCTCACTTCCCGCGAAAGTGAACTGGGGCAACTGTGACACTTTCCACGGAAAGGCACAGCTACTCGAAAGTAGTTCTCCGCTCACGGAACGGCAGCCGCTGTTCGGCGGCAGCTGACGCGGCATCCGGGCTAACGCGCGCTGAAGGGGACTTTTGTCTCACGAGAGGCGCGGGTTGGGGGGGTGGGGTGCGCGCCAAGGGGCCGAGCGGGCCCGCCCGCGCCGCCCCCCGGGGCGCGCGGCATCACCTCCGCCCCGGTCGCCGGCTGGCCACCACTCACCCCCAACTCCACCGCCCGCCCCCCCCCCCCTTCAGCTCACGTCACACGACGGCCAGCGGCAGGGCGGTCGGGTGCACCGGGGCGGGCAGGTCCGACGCGCCGGTCAGGTAGGCGTCGACGGCGTGGGCCACCGAGCGGCCCTCCGCGATCGCCCACACCACCAGCGACGCGCCGCGGTGCGCGTCGCCGCAGACGAACACGCCCGGCGCCGACGTCTGCCAGTCGGCACCGCAGGACAGCGTCCCGCGCCGGGAGAGGTCGAGGCCGAGCCCGCCGAGCAGCGGCATTTCCTCGACACCCTCGAACCCGATCGCCAGCAGCACGAGGTCGGCGGGCAGCACCTCGACCTCGTCGCCGACCGGGACGACCTCGCGGCGCCCGGTCTCGCGGTCCTTGTGCACCCGGACGTGCTGCAGTTCGATGGCCTTCACGCGGCCCTCGTCGTCGCCGACGAACCGCTTGACCGCCACGGCGAACTTCCGCTCGCCGGCCTCCTCGTGCGCGGGGTAGGTGCGCAGGATGTACGGCCAGGTCGGCCATGGCGAACGGTCGTCGTCCCTTGTGGACGGTGGCATCGGGTACTGGTCCAGCTGGGTCACCGAAAGCGCGCCCTGCCGCGTCGCGGTGCCGTAGGAGTCGGCGCCGGTGTCGCCACCGCCGATGATCACGACGTGCTTGCCCTCGGCGTCGATCGGCGACGGCCCGTCGCCCTCGACGTACCGGTTGGCGGGCACCAGATGCTCCATCGCCAGGTGGATCCCGGACAGCTCACGGCCGGGCGTCGTCCGGTCGTCCCGGCCGCGCAGGGCGCCGACGGCGAGCACCACGGCGTCGTACTGCGCGCGCAGTTCCTCCACCGTCAGATCGACGCCGACCTCGCAGCCGGTGACGAACTTGGTGCCCTCCTTCTTCAGCTGCGCCAGCCGCCGGTCGAGGACCTTCTTCTCCATCTTGAACTCGGGGATGCCGTACCGCAGCAGCCCGCCGAGCCGGTCGTCCCGCTCGAACACGGTGACCTCGTGGCCGGCACGGGTCAGCTGCTGGGCGGCGGCGAGCCCGGCGGGCCCGGAACCGACCACGGCCACGCGCTGCCCACTGGCCACTTCGGACACCTGCGGCTGCACGTACCCGGCTTCCCAGGACTGGTCGGCGATCGTGGCCTCGACGCGCTTGATCGCCACCGGCCCGCCCGAAAGCGGCGAGATCGACAGCACGCAGCCCGCCTCGCACGGCGCCGGGCACAGCTTCCCGGTGAACTCGGGGAAGTTGTTGGTGGCGTGCAGCCGATCGCTCGCGGCGGACCAGTCGCCGCGGCGGACCAGATCGTTCCACTCCGGGATCAGGTTGCCGAGCGGGCAGCCGGAACCGCCCGAATGACAGAACGGGATACCGCAGTCCATACACCGCGAAGCCTGTGTCTTGACCTGCTCATTGCGTTCGCCGGAGTCGAGTTCCGCATACACCTCGCCCCACGACGCGAGACGGTCCTCTTTGGACTTCTTCGCGGGCTCTTCCCTGCGGTACTTCAGAAAGCCATTAGGGTCAGCCACGAGCCGCCTCCATGATCGCCTCATCCACATTGCGACCCGAAGCCTTCGCTGCCTTCGCCGCATCCATCACCCGCTGGTAGTCCCGCGGCATCACCTTGGTGAACGCCGCCGACCGCCGCGGCCAGTCACCGAGCAGCGACGCCGCCACCGCGGAACGGGTGAGATCGTAGTGTTTCTGCACGGTCTTCTTGAGCCAGGCGAGGTCGTCCGCGCCCGGTTTGAGCAGATCCACCATGTCCTGGTTGACCTTGCCCCGGTCGATGTCGAGCACGTACGCGACCCCGCCGGACATCCCGGCCGCGAGGTTGCGTCCCGTCGGCCCGAGCACCACGGCCTGACCACCGGTCATGTACTCGAAGGCGTGATCGCCGACGCCCTCGGCGACGACCAGCGCGCCCGAATTGCGCACGCAGAAGCGTTCGCCGACCTGACCACGCAGGAACATCTCGCCACTGGTGGCGCCGTAGGCCAGGGTGTTGCCCGCGATGGTCTGCCGCTCGGCCGCGAACGTGGCCGACGGATCGGGCCGGACGACGATCCGCCCACCGGAAAGTCCCTTTCCGACGTAGTCGTTCGCATCGCCGACCATGTCGAGGGTGATGCCACGCGGCAGGAACGCGCCGAGCGACTGCCCGGCCGAACCGGTGAGCAGGACGTGGATCGTGTCCTCGGGCAGGCCCTCGCCGCCGTAGCGGCGGGTGATCTCCGAGCCGAGCAGCGTGCCGACGGTCCGGTTCACGTTGCGCACCGGCAGCTCCAGCCGTACCGGGTGCGCGTCCTCCAGTGCCGCCTCGGCGAGCTGGATGAGCGTGCGGTCCAGCGCGTGTTCCAGGCCGTGGTCCTGTCCCCTGGTGCGCCGCTTCGCGCCGCCGTAAGGGGTTTCCGACGGCATCTCGAAGATCGGCGCGAGGTCGAGGCCCGAGGCCTTCCAGTGCTCGACGGCGGCGTCGGTGTCCAGCATCTCGGCGTGCCCGATCGCCTCGTCGAGGGTGCGGAAGCCCAGTGCCGCAAGGGTTTCCCGTACCTCTTCGGCGACGAACCGGAAGAAGTTCACCACGTGCTCGGCCTGGCCGGTGTAGCGCTTACGCAGCTCGGGGCTCTGGGTGGCGATCCCGACCGGGCAGGTGTCCAAATGGCACACCCGCATCATGACGCAGCCCGCGACGACGAGCGGGGCCGTCGCGAAGCCGTACTCCTCGGCGCCGAGCAGCGCCGCGACGACGACGTCGCGCCCGGTCTTCATCGCGCCGTCCACCTGCACCGTGATCCGGTCGCGCAAACCGTTGAGCAGCAACGTCTGCTGCGTTTCGGCGAGCCCGATCTCCCACGGCGTCCCGGCGTGCTTGAGCGAGTTCATCGGCGAGGCGCCGGTGCCGCCGTCGTGGCCCGAAATGAGCACGACGTCGGCGTGCGCCTTGGACACCCCCGCCGCGACCGTGCCGACCCCGAGCGAGGACACCAGCTTCACGTGAATGCGGGCCTGCTCGTTGGCGTTCTTGAGGTCGTGGATCAGCTGGGCCAGATCCTCGATGGAGTAGATGTCGTGGTGCGGCGGCGGCGAGATCAGCCCGACGCCCGGCGTGGAGTGCCGGGTCCGCGCGATCCACGGATACACCTTGTTCGGCGGCAGCTGGCCGCCCTCGCCGGGCTTCGCGCCCTGCGCCATCTTGATCTGGATGTCGTCGGCGTTGACGAGGTACTCGCTGGTGACCCCGAACCGTCCACTCGCGACCTGCTTGATGGCGCTGCGGCGGCGCGGGTCGTAGAGCCGTTCCGGGTCCTCGCCGCCCTCGCCGGTGTTGGAGCGGCCGCCGATCTGGTTCATCGCGATGGCGAGCGTCTCGTGCGATTCTGCCGAGATCGAGCCGTACGACATCGCGCCGGTGTTGAACCGCCGGAGGATCGACTCGGCCGATTCGACCTCCTCGATCGGTACCGGGGTGCGTTCACCGGTACGGAAGGAGAACAGCCCGCGCAGCGCGCCGCCCTCGCGGTAGAGCCGGTGCACCTCGTCGGAGTACTTGCGGTACACCTCTTCGCGGCCGGTCTTGGACGCGTGCTGGAGCAGGAACACCGTCTCCGGGGTGAACAGGTGCAGCTCGCCCTCGCGGCGGTAGGCGTACTCGCCGCCGGTGTCGAGTCCACGGTGGACACGGTCGGTCGGGTTTTCCGGGTAGGCGCGGCGATGCCGGACCGCGACCTCCTCGGCGAGCACGCCGAGGCCGACGCCGCCGAGCTTCGAGGACGTCCCGGTGAAGTACTCGTCGAGCAGATCCTGGTGCAGCCCAAGGGATTCGAAGACCTGCGCGGCGGTGTAGGCGCCGACGGTGGAGATGCCCATCTTGGACATGATCTTGAGGACACCCTTGACGAGCGCCTGCACGTAGTTCCGGACCGCCTTGCCGGGCTCGATGCCCGTCACCGCGCCCTGGTTGATCATGTCCTCGATCGTCTCGAAGGCCAGGTACGGGTTGACCGCGGCGGCGCCGTAGCCGAGCAGGAGCGCGATGTGGTGCACCTCGCGCGCGTCGCCCGTCTCGACGACCAGCGCGACGCGCAGCCTTTCCTTGGTGCGCACCAGATGGTGGTGCACCGCGGAGACCAGCAGCAGCGACGGGATCGGCGCCATCCGGTGGTCCGAGTCGCGGTCGGACAGCACCAGCGTGCGCGCCCCGGCCGCGATGGCCTCGGACGCCTCGCGCCGGACACGCTCGATCGCGTCGGCAAGCGCTTCCGCGCCACCGTCCACTTCGTACAGTCCGGAAAGGACACTGCAGGCGAAGCCGGGGAGGTCCCCGTCGTCGTTGATGTGGATGAGCTTCGCCAGCTCGTCGTTGTCGATCACCGGGTACGGCAGCTTGATGTGCCTGCACGAAGCCGGTCCCGGCGTGAGCAGGTTCCGCTCCGGGCCCATGATCCGGGCCATGCAGGTGACCAGTTCCTCACGGATCGCGTCCAGCGGCGGGTTGGTGACCTGCGCGAAGTTCTGCTTGAAGTAGTCGTAGAGCAGCCGCGAACGCTTCGACAGCACCGCGGGCGGGGTGTCCGACCCCATCGACCCGATCGGCTCGGCGCCCTTGGCGGCCATCGGGGCGAGCAGGATCTTCAGTTCCTCTTCGGTGTAGCCGAAGGAAAGCTGGCGCCGCAGCACGGAATCATGGCTCTGCACGACGTGGTCGCGGTCGGGCAGCTCGGCGATCTTGAGCAGGCCGGCGTGCAGCCAGCTGTCGTACGGGAGTTCGCGGGCCAGCGCCGACTTGATCTCGTCGTCGTCCACGATCCGGCCGGCGACGGTGTCCACCAGGAACATCCGGCCCGGCTTGAGCCGTCCCTTCGCGACGACGTCCGCGGGCGCGACGTCGAGCACGCCCGCCTCGCTGGCCAGCACGACACGGTCGTCGGCGGTGTGCCACCAGCGCGCCGGGCGAAGGCCGTTGCGGTCCAGCACCGCGCCGACCAGGCTGCCGTCGGTGAAGGTGACGCAGGCGGGGCCGTCCCACGGCTCCATCAGGCTCGCGTGGAACTTGTAGAACGCGCGGCGTTCGTCGTCCATGGTGGCGTGGTTCTCCCACGCCTCCGGGATCATCATCAGCACCGCGTGCGGCAGCGTCCGGCCGCCGAGGTGCAGCAGTTCCAGGACCTCGTCGAACGACGCGGAGTCCGAGGCGTCGGCCGAGCAGATCGGGAACAGCCGGGTCAGGTCGCCGGGGATCAGGTCCGATTCGAGCAGCGCCTCACGGGCCCGCATGCGGTTGCGGTTGCCGCGGATGGTGTTGATCTCGCCGTTGTGCGCGACGAACCGGAACGGGTGCGCCAGCGGCCACGACGGGAAGGTGTTGGTGGAGAACCGCGAGTGCACCAGCGCGATCGCGCTCGCCAGCCGCTCGTCGGTGAGGTCGGCGAAGAACGCGGGCAGCTGCTCCGGGGTGACCATGCCTTTGTAGACGATGGTGCGCGAGGACAGCGACGGGAAGTACGTGCCGCAGTCGGCGTTCTGGCTCTCGTGCTCGACGCGCTTGCGCAGGCAGAAGGCCAGGCGGTCGAGTTCGAGCCCTGCCGTGGCGCCGCCGTGGTCCGCGACGAACAGCATCGCGAAGTGCGGCATCACCGAACGGGCCGTCGGCCCGAGCTCGGCCCTGTCGGGGTCGACCGGCACCTCGCGCCAGCCGAGCACGTCCAGCCCCTCTTCGGCGGCTACCCGTTCCACCAGCGCCACGGCCTTGCGGCGCTGGTCGGCGTCCGCGGGCAGGAAAGCGATTCCCGCCGCGTAGCGGTGCTGCCCTGTTCCGTCCGGTTCCGGCAGTGCGAAGCCCGCCTCGGCCCGCAGCAGCTCGTCGGGCAGCTGCAGCAGGATGCCCGCGCCGTCGCCACTGGTGGGCTCGGCACCCGCGGCACCGCGGTGGTCGAGGTTGGTCAGCGCGGAGAGACCGTCGGTGACGATGCCGTGCGAACGGCGCCCGCGGATGTCGGCCACCATGGCCACACCACAGGAGTCCTGCTCGGTCTCCGGATCGTAAAGACCCTGCTTGCCGGGAATGGCGGAGAAGATCATGAAGGACCTCCTTCGTCGTCGTGCGATGGCCGGAAAACCGGCCGAATGGTGCGCACGGGACGACGATGGCCCGCTCGTTGACGCGACTTTAACACCTAGGAAACATGCCGGCATCCGTTCGGAGCGCCCCGAACGGCGATGAACGGTAACGATCCGGCTGCGTGGAACGACATAGTTCCTGATGGCGTCACGGTAGTTGGTTCCGCTAAGTATATGTCTCGCGGATCCACGCGGAGTTTACTGTGCCCCCGCCGCGCCCGCCCGTTCGGAACAGCGTCCGTACTCCGCGCTTCCCCACCGTCACGATCAGCGATTTCCCCGAACCGCCCACGAGCGGTGACCGGCTGATGCCATAGTGTTCCCGGACCGGTTAGCCCATGCGTTCGGGCAAGCGGAAGATACGAGGGGATCTTTCATGACCAGCAGACCGACCAGGGGTGGTGGGCGCGGCGGGGGCGGCAAGCCCGTCCGCATCGACCCGGAGGTGTTGCGCGCCTACGCCGAGAACCTCGAGGCGCTGCACTCCGTCATCACCAGCATCAGCGAGTTCATGCACACCACGGCGTGCGACAAATCCGGCTTCACCGGGCTGTTCATGGTGCTGCAGCCGGTGGTCGACCTGGTGGGCTCGCTCTACGACGAGACGCTCAAGTTCGGGCACGAGCGGCTGGCGTCCATGGCCGCGGGCATCACGGAGGCCGCGAAGCGCTACCAGGAGCACGAGGACAGCGTCGTGAAACGCCTCGAAGCCCTCCTGCGGGAGCTGGACAAGCAGATCTCCGCCGCGCCGGAGGACGCCCCGTCCCGCCGCTCACACGAACCGGTCTACTAAGCACATTCGAGGAGGGGGTCCATGGCCAAGCACCATGGAGGCCCGGGACACAGCACGCCCGGGCACGGGAAGCCGGGTCAGCATCCCGCGCCGGGACATCCGAAGCCCGGGCAGCCGCACCAGGATCCGGAGCACCGGCAGCAGCGTCCCGGCCACGACGAGGAGAAGCCGGACCGCAAGCGGGGGCACGAGGACGAGGACAAGAAGGGCAAGGAAGACAGGAAAAAGCGCGACGAGGACCCCAAGGACGACCCGAAGGACGATTCGCCTTCGGCACCGGGCGGGGATTCCTCCGACGCGCCGACGACGCCCTCGGGCGGGCAAGGCGCCTACGGCCTCGACGACGGCAGCGACGTCATCGCCCTGCTGGAGCCGCCCGCCACCGACGCGTCCGGGGACATCAAGGCGCTGCTGGCCGACGCCGACATCAAGGTCCAGGCGGTCGACTGGGTGTTCCAGAAGATCGCCGGGCACAGCCTGATCGACCTCGTGATCAAGCCGATCACCGGCGACTTCACCAAGATCGCCGCGGACGCCGAGGCGTGGCGGACCATCTCGGACGCCATGAAGCAGTTCTCCGAGACGATGGTGCGCAACGCCGAGATCGTCGGCGAGCACTGGGAAGGCCCGTCCTCGACGGCCCATCAGGCCTATGTGAACGTCGGCTGGCGCGTCGCGCTGATGGCCGAGGCCGGGATCGCCCAGGCCATCGGGAAGGGCTTCGACGCACTGGCCGACGGCTCGCGCAAGCTCGCGGCGAAGGCCTTGGACCTGCTGGCGAAGCTCATCGACACGCTCATCGAGATCGCCGCCAAGGCATGCGTCCCGATCGCGGGCTGGATCGCCGAGACGACCACGATCTGGCGGGCGTTCCAGCTGCTGAGCCTGATCCTCGACGTGATCGAGATGATCAAGGACATCATCAGCCGGGTCCAGCAGCTGTGGGAGTCGATCCAGAACCTCGGCTCCCAGCTGAAGCAGATCAAGGACATCATCACCGGCGGCGGCGACAAACCCGGTGACACCACACCGTCCGGTGACGGTGGCGGGGACGAGCCACCACCACAGCCCCGTGGCGGTGACGACTCGCCTCCGGAACGCCGTGAGGAGCCGACGACACCGTCCGGTTCGGACGAGAAGCCGCCGCGGGCCGAGGAGAAGTGCAAAAGGTGCGGTGGCCCGCTCGACGGCAACGGCAAGTGCCCGCAGTGCGACCGGCGACGGCAACGGCCGGACGACCACAAGTGCAAGCGGTGCGACGGCCCGCTCGACGAGCACGGCAAATGCCCCAGGTGTGACCGGCAACGGCAGCGGCCCAGCAGCAGGTGCTCCAAGTGCGGTAAGGAAGGCGACTGGGGTTCCTCCCACGTCTGCCCGGATTGCCGTCGCAAGGACCGGTGCTCCCGGTGCGGCGCCCAACTGCGACCGGGTGTCCCGCATACGTGCCGCAAGCCGCCGTCGAAACCGGGGCCGCGACCCAAGCGCAAGTAGGAGAAAGCGATGAGTTCACCGTCCGGCGTGGCACCGGAAGATTCGTGGAAGACGAAGGAGATCCGCGAGGCGGAGTCCAATTTGGACCGTTCGCTGGCGAAATCCCGGGAGCGGCTCGCGGAGATCGACAAGATCCAGATCCCGCCCGCCGATCTCAGCTCGTCCCCGGAGAAGGAGGCGGCGCTGAAGGCGGCCGCGTCGAAGCCCGACGCGCCCGCCGAACTGCGGCTCATCAAACGCAAGGTGGACGCGGGCGAACTGTCCTGGAAGGACGTCGCCGAGGGGCGCGCGTTCACCGATCCGGACGTCCGCAAGCTGGCCGAAGCGAAACTCGGCGGCGCGCGCGAGACGTTCAAGGCGTTCGAGGAGGGCGCCACGCTGGACGAAGTGATCGAGGCCCGCAGCGGCGGCTCGTCCGGCGACCCGCTCTCCGGCCCGCTCACGACCCCGTCGCAGGCCGCTCCCCCGGCGCCGCCCGCTCCCGCCGACACGCACCGGGAGCCGCCACCTCCGCCGGCTTCGGCGCCACCCGCACCGCCCGCACGGCCGCGGCCCGTGGCGGATGAGGACTACTACGCCGATCCGCTCGCCGACGACGAGGCCGCGTCACCGCCGCCTCCGCCGTCCCGCCCGGCACCGCCGAGCCGTCCCGCTCCGGACGCGCCGCGCCGCTCACCCCGGCGCACCGAGTCGTCGCCGGTCGACGATGACGACTACTTCAGCGGCGGCGATCACCTGCGCGGCTGATCCCGGCGGGCGTCCTGCGTCCTGCGTCCGGCGTCCGGCGTCCGTGAAGGCCTCCTTCACAGCGGTGAGCGCCATGAAGGGGGCCTTCACAACACTGAGCGCTGTGAAGGCCCCCTTCAGGGCGTCGAGGTTCGCAAAGGACGTGGCCGCCACTATCCTTTGTGGACTCGCGAAGGAATGAACGGAAGATTCAGCCCGCCCTGAGGCCCCCTACCCGACAGCCTACGGGCAGGGGCCGACAGGAACTGGGCCCGGCGATCGGCCGTCAGCTCTGGGCGTCGGGCTTCTTCTCGTCTCCGGCCGGAGACACGCCCGGAGGTGTGCCCGGCGACGCGGAGTCGCCGTTGTCGGCGCTCACTTCCGCGTGTTCCCGCTCATCGGTGCCCGGCTCGGGCGAGGGCAAGGGCACCTCGCCGGGCTGCTTGCCGACGAGGGCTTCCGGGGCCTCGCGCGGACCGCGTTTGGCGGCGAGGACGAAGTACACGACCGCGCCGGCGAACACCAGGATCGAGGTCCACACGTTGACCCGCAGGCCGAGGATGTGGTTGGCGTTGTCGGTCCGCATCAGCTCGATCCAGCAGCGGCCGACGGTGTACCCGGCGACGTACAGCGCGAAGGCGCGGCCGTGGCCGAGCTTGAACCGCCGGTCGGCCCAGACCACCAGCGCCGCGACACCCAGGTTCCACACCAGCTCGTAGAGGAACGTCGGGTGCACGGGGCTGTCCGGCAGCGGAATGTGCCCCACCGCGACGCCGTTGAGCAGGTCGTCGGGGTTCTCGGGGTTGAAGCGCTGGTAGATCTCCAGGCCCCACGGCAGCGTCGTGTGCGCGCCGTACAGCTCCTGGTTGAAGTAGTTCCCGAGCCGCCCGATCGCCTGCGCGGCGACGATGCCCGGCGCGATCGCGTCCGCCATCGCCGGCAGCGGGATCCCCTTGCGGCGGCAGGCGATCAGCGCGCCGACCGCGCCGAGCGCGACCGCGCCCCAGATGCCGAGGCCGCCGTCCCAGATCTTCAGCGCGTTGAGCGGGTTCTTCCCCGGCCCGAAGTACAGCTGGTTGTCCGTGACGACGTGGTACAGCCGCCCGCCGACCAGGCCGAACGGCACCGCGAACACGGCGACGTCGACGACCGTGCCCTTCGTGCCGCCGCGCGCGGCCCAGCGCCGCTCACCCCACCAGATCGCCACGATGATGCCGGCGATGATGCACAGCGCGTACGCGCGGATCGGGATGGGCCCCAGGTGCCAGACGCCGCGGTCGGGGCTGGGGATGGTGGCGAGCACGAGAGCCGAGGCGGAATACACGAGGTCACCGTAGCGCGTTCCGGGTGGTGGCCGTCCAGGAGCCGCCCACGGTCACGGCGTGTTCACCGCCGGTGAAGCGATCCGTGACCCGCGGTCACGGCCCGGCGGGGCCCAGCGCGGCGAGGTACCCCGCGACCAACGCGTTCGCGACCTGCGCGACGGCCTCGTCGGGTGGCAGGAACCGCTCGTCGTGCAGGCTCGGCGCGCCCGCGGTGTCGCCGAGGCCGACGAACATCATCAGGCCCCGGGTACCCTCGTCGCCGCCGTCGGTGCAGTAGTGCGCGAAGTCGTCGGCGCCGAAGGACCGGAAGTCGACGTCCACATCGGACCGCCCGCGCACCAGCCACCGCTGGGCGCCGACGGCCAGCACAGGATCGTTGTGCAGCACCGGTTCACACGGGCTGACGCGCAGTTCCGCGGTGCAGCCGTGCGCCCGCGCGGTCCCGTGCACGATCTCGCCGAGCCCTTCGAGCGCGCGTTCCCGGTCCTGTGCCCGCATCAGCCGCAGCGAGCCGAACGCGCTCGCCTGGTTCGGCACCACGTTCGCCGCGGTCCCGGCCTGGATCCGGCCGATCGAGCACACCGCCCCGAACACCGGGTCCACCCGGCGGCTCGCGAGCTGCTGCAGGCTGACCACCAGCTGGCTCAGCGCGAGGATCGGGTCGCGCAGCAGGTGCGGGTACCCGGCGTGCCCGCCCTGGCCGTGCAGCACGACCTCGAACTCGTCGGTGGAGGCGTTGACCGGCCCCGGCACCGCCGAGACCACGCCGTTCGCCAGGCGGGGCTGCACGTGGGCACCGATCACCGCGTCGACCCGGTACTCGGCGAGCACCCCGGATTCGACGACGTCCAGCGCCCCGGACGGCGAGGTCTCCTCACGCGGTTGCAGTACCGCGAGGATCGGCCGCGGCACCCCGATCCGCACGGCCGCGCGGCACACCGCGACCAGCGCCGCCAAGTGGACGTCGTGGCCGCACGCGTGCATCAGTTCCGAGTCCGAAGCCCAGCCGGCACCGGTGCGTTCGAGCACGGGCAGCGCGTCGAGTTCCGCGCGCAACGCCACCGCGGGGCCGTCGTCCTTGCCCGGCAAGGGGATCGCCCGCCCGGTCTTCGCGACCCGGATGCCTTCCCCGGCTCCCAGCGCTTCGGCGACGACGCGGGCGGTGTCCTCTTCGTCTCCCGAACCCCGCGGATCGGCATGGACCCGGTGCCGCAGCTCGATCGCCGCGGGAAGCTCGTCGGCGATGGCCCGCTGCCACCGCTCCCACAACTCGCTCATGCGGTCGCCTCGCTTCGCGAGACAGTGTTCAATTCCTTTTGGCGCATGGTATCCATGATTCGCTCGCAAGCATCGCTCATGCCGCCTCCAAGCCGTACACCCGCGCGGCGTTCTCGTGCCCGGCCAGTGCCGCCAGCCGGACGGCGTCCACTTCGGACAGTGCGTCCGCGGCGAGCGCGCCGCGCAGGAAGTCCGAAAGTCCTTGCCGGAACAGTGCCGCGCCGAGATGGTACAGCTCGGCGAGCCCGAACGCGTCGGTCGAGAACAGCAGCTTGCCGAACGGCACCAGCTCCAGGATCTCCGCGAGCACGGCGGGAGCGCGGAACCCAGCGTTGTGCGTGATCAGTCCCGCGTCGACGAACACGTGCTCGAAAACCTGCGCGAGATAAGCGGCGTTGCGGTGGAACGGATAGTTGTGCAGCAGCAGGATCGGCACCCCGGCCGCCCGCGTGGCACGCAACAGCCCGGTCAGCAACAGCGGGTCGCACCGGTGCAGGTCCACATCGGAATCGCCGTAGCCGACGTGGAACTGCACCGGCAGCCTCGCGTCGACACCCGACCAGATCAGGAACCGGTGCAGCACCTCGTCGGCGAGCCGGACCGGTTCCCCGGCCTCGACACGGGCGAGCCAGCGCCCGGCCGCCGCCACGACGTCGCCGGGCGACGGCCGCTCGCCGGAAAGTTCCAAGCCGGCCCGGTACGCGGCGATCGACTTGACGCCGACGGCGTTCGCGGTGCGTTTCGCCAGCTCGTCGCCGAAGTCCGCGGCGAACCCGGCGGCGCTGGTGCCCGCGCGCACGACGTCCTCGGCGACCTGCTCCAGCCGGACGACGTCCTCGGCCGGGGCGCCCGCCAGCGCGGCGAACTCGTCCGTCGTTGTCAGCGATCCGGGCAGGAAACCGCCGTCGAGCAGGAACCGGGTGATGCCGGTGCCCCGCAGGAACCGCCGGTTGACCTCCGCCGCGCCCAGTTCGGCGCGACGCGCGAGGTACTCGTCGGCGGGCGCGTGCCGGGGCAGGCCGAGGACCGGCGCGCAGCGTTCCCGCACGGCGAGCCCGATCAGCGAGTCGAACAGGCTCGTGCCCAGCGGCGACACGGTGTCGGCCTCGGTGAGCATCCGCTCGAACGCGTCGCGATCCGGCTCACGGGTGATCACGCCGTGGCAGTGGTGATCCACCAGCGGCAGCTCCGCCACGAAGGGAAGTAGCTCCGTCATTCCGCTCCTCCGGCCACCGCCAGTTTCTCTCCCACCCTACGGGCGTAGCCGGGCGCGGCGAGCACGATCACCACCGCGGCCGCCAGCACCGCCGCCGCGACGACCGGGAACCAGCGAGCCGGCCCGGCGGACGGATACGGGATCACGGTGACGTAGACGGTGTAGCCGAGCAGTGCGAGCGCGCCGAGCGGGAACACCAGCTGCCACCTCGGCACCGGCATCCGCCTGCGCACGAACAAAAGCAGGATCGCGCCGACCGTGGTGAGCAGGTAGATGACCAACAGGATCAGCGTCCCGATCGAACCCGCCCAGGCGAACGTGTCGGCCGCGGTGGCGCCGAAGAACACCGCGCACGCGACGATGATCAGCGCCGCCGTCCCGGCGACCACCGTCGCCGCGGCCGCCGGTGTCCCCCGCGCCGACGTCCGGCCGATCCCCTGGCCCTCGCGCACGTCCCTGCCGAGCGCGAACAGCAGCCGCGAGCCACCGACCACACACGCGAGGCAGCAGCCGAACGCGCTGACCGCGGCGCCGACGCTGATGACGTCGCCCACCCACGAACCGACGAACCGGCTGCCGAGATCGCCGAGCAACGAGGACGAATCATGGAACGCGGCCGTATCCGAGCCGAACGCCATCATCTCGATCGCGGTGACCACGACGAAGTACGCGCCGCCGAAGATCGCGGTGCCGAGAATCGCGCGCGGGATGTCGCGACGCGGGTCACGGGTTTCTTCGCCCAGCGTCGCGGCGGCCTCGAAACCGGCGAAGGACAGGAACCCGAACACCGCGCCGAGGAACACCCCGGACAGTCCCGTGTCGGAGGTGTAGGTGAAGACGTCGAGCGTGAACCGGCCGCCGCCCGGCGCGGAACCCGCGATCAGCCGGACCGCGATGACCACGGTCACCAGCAGGATCACCGCGATCGTCGCGCCCTCGACGACGAGCAGCGTGCTGGTGCCGCGCCGGGCGGGTACCACGGCCAGCAGCCACGCCCCGGCCAGCGCGACACCGGTGAGCACGAACGGGCCCCACGACGGCGGATTCGGCCAAACACCCACGTGCGCAAGGAAGGCGGTGCCGAGCGTTCCCGCGGCCGAACTCGTCACGACGGCGTAGAACGTGTACGTGCCGAGCAGTCCGATACCGGAGACCACGCCGGCACGCGGGCCGAGCGTCGCGCCGACGAAGGCGTACACCGAACCGGCGTGCCGGTAGTACTGGCACAGCCGCACGAACCCATAGGCGACAAGGAGAACACCCGCCCCGGAGAGCAGGAACGCCAGCGGTACCGCGCGTCCGGCGGCCGACGCGGTCTGCTGCGGGTTGATGTTGACCGCCATGCTCGGCGCCATCAGGGCGACCGACAACCCGACAGCCTGCCAGACCGACAGCGAACGGTGTAATGCGGGACGGTCCGCTGGACGGCCTTTCACGATGTCTGACACGATGCCCACCTCGCTTCGTGAAGATCTCCAAGTCGTACACGGTGGGGGCAGGATGAGCCAGCTCGATCGGGCAGCACTTTCGGAGCGCGGGGAAGCCGTCGCCGACCGGTTGCGGCGCGAGGGAGCGGACCTGGTCGCGCTGACGTTCGTGGACAACAGCGGTGTCCTGCGGGCGAAAGCCGTCCCGGTGGCGAAACTGGCGTCGGCCGCGGCCTGGGGTGTCGGCGCGTCGAACTCCTTCGATTTCTTCCTGTGCACGGATCTGATCACCTCCGGCGCCTACTCGCGGGGGCCGGTCGGCGACCTCCGGCTGCACCCCGACCTCGACGCGCTCACCGTGCTCTCGTGCCGTCCCGGCTGGGCGTGGGCGCCGGTGCTGAAGTACGACCAGGACGGCGTCCCGCATCCGCAGGACGCCAGGGCGCTCGCCGCCACGGCCACGGCGCGGCTGGCCGGACACGGCTATTCCGCGCTGATGAGTTTCGAGCTGGAATGGATCGTCACCGCCGAGTCCACACCGGACGATCCGCGGTCGGCCACCAGCGGACCGGCGTACGGTTTCACCCGGATTTCCCAGCAGGGTGAGTATCTCCGTGCCCTGGCGTCCATTTTGGACGAACAGGGTGTCGCGGTGGAACAGATCCATCCGGAGTACGCGCCCGGCCAGTTCGAGCTGTCGGTGGCCGCGGCGGATCCGGTGCGGGCGGCGGACACCGCGGTGCTCGTCCGCGAAACGATCCGCGCGGTCAGCGCCCGGTTCGGCCTGCGCGCGTCGTTCTCGCCGAAGTTCTCGCCGGACGACGTCGGCAACGGCGGTCACGTGCATTTGAGCATCTGGGACGGCGAACGCAACCTGTGCGCCGGTGGTGACCGCGCGTTCGGGCTGACCCCCGTCGCCGAGGCGTTCGGCGCGGGCATCCTCGACCGGCTGCCCGCGCTGCTGGCGATCGGGGCACCGTCCGTGCTCAGCTATCTGCGGCTCGCCCCGCAGCTGTGGACCGGGGCGTTCCGGGCCTGGGGCCTGGAGAACCGGGAGGCGCCGCTGCGCATGATCCGCGGCGCCGCCGGGCAGCGCGACACCGCGGCGAATCTCGAAGTGAAATGCTTCGACCTCACCGCGAACCCGTACCTGGTGGTCGCCGCGCTGCTCTTCGCCGGGCTGGCCGGAATCGCCGAGGACGCCCGCCTCCCCGAGCCGCTGGACGTCGACCCTGCTTCCCTCACCGACGACGAACGTGCCGTTCGCGGGATCACCCGGCTGCCCTCGTCCTTGGCCGAGGCCGTCGCGGCGTTCGAGGCGGACAAGTCGCTGCGTGCCGACTTCGGTGACGAACTGGCGACGACGTTGATGGACATCCGCCGCGCCGAGATCGCCGAGTTCTCCGGAGCGGGCGCGGCGGAACTCACCGCCGCGCTGCGCTGGACCCACTGAGCTGAAGGGGTCGTTTCGCTACACCCCAGAGAGGTAAAAACCCACCAAGCTCCCACGGGGGGGGGGGGGGCGGCATCGGTGGGCCCCTGGGGGCGTGT